>JAHWIL010000014.1 GCA_019322545.1 Candidatus Woesearchaeota archaeon | reverse complement strand
ATTTCTTTCAGTTTTTCAACAGCATCTTTCAGGTGGTCAACAGCAGGCAGTGATGTGTTAAACAAATCGCCTGATATCAGAATAAAATCAACATTTTTTTCAATGCACATGTTCATCATTTTGATAAACGCATTTATGCCTGCATCTCTTAACTTCGGCTCTCTCCAGCTTCCAATATGGCAGTCAGCAAGATGCGCAAATCTCATATAATGCCCCCATAATCTCTCTTAAACTCCTCTTTTTCCTTCATGACAATGTCATCAAAAAAAGGAATCTTTACCGGAATTGCAAATTTTGCAAAGTTTGATGTGATAATCGCCTCTCCCCTGTCAAGCGAGGCAATATTCCTTTCATCTGTGCTCAAATCCTGCGCAGATGATTCAATAATTGCATTTCTTTCCGGCTTCATTTCAATGCCAAGAATAATCTTTGTATTCATATTTGCAAGAATCTCCCGCGGAATCAATGAAGGGAGCTGTGTTATTGCAACAAGCCCTACTTTGAATTTTCTTCCTTCTCTTGCAATTGTTGAAAAAATATTCTGCCCTTTTTCAAGAACTTCTTTTCCCAAAACACGCGGGGCTTCTTCAAGAACAATTGAAACAACAGGTTTTTCTTTAAGCATCCCTTTCATCTTGTATCTCTTGTATCTATTCAGGACCTCAGATGCAATAAGCGAGCCAATAAGAAGCTCAACTGCCCCTGAAAAATTTGAAGTGTCAATAATAATTGTTTTGCTGTGCTCCAGCTCATTGCAGATGTCACTGATAGTTGATTCTCCTGCCTGTATGTCAAAAATCCCATTGCAAAACAACTGCTGTGTGTTAAACTCCAAATCAAGAAGATAAAGCAGCCTTCGTTTGACTACAGCAAGAGTATCTCCTTTAAACAACGCATTTCCTTTTGCATCCTGCATGGGCTTTTCAATAATAGCAGATTCAATCCATTCATTTCCATACATTTTGTAATACATATTTATTGCCTGTCTTTGAGCATCGCTAAAATCAACAACTCCGTTAAAATGCCTTGGCTTAACCAGCTTGAGATTTATCTTCAGTGTTTTGCAGCCAGCAGGAGCATCCCTTGCAGTGTAATACATAACCTGCTCTTTGTATTTATGGTCCTTTAATCCAAGTTTATTCCTGCCGTAATATTCATCATGCGGGTCTAATACTAAAATTCCGCAGTAATCCCTGTTGGTGCAATTCCAGAGAATATTTGACATAAGGACAGATTTCCCTCTT
This sequence comes from Candidatus Woesearchaeota archaeon, assembly GCA_019322545.1. GTDB lineage: Archaea > Nanobdellota > Nanobdellia > Woesearchaeales > JAHWIL01 > JAHWIL01. The sequence goes on along the minus strand of JAHWIL010000014.1, from coordinate 10,964 downwards.
CCAGTTGTCCCTGGAATAAGGACATGATGGGAAAATACCTTTTCTCCATCTAAATTAATATCAACATCAAGCTGTTTTGAGCCGGACCTCAGTTTGCCCAGTAAAAGAGAATTTCTTGGTTTTGTAAGAAATTTCAAATCTTCTCCAGTTACTTCATGAACCTCTGAAAAAAAACCAGGAAGCATCTTGCATAGTCTTGTTCCTGAAACATCTGTTACAACCATTGGCTTTAATAAAGCAAGAACATAATTCCGTAAATCAGCATCAAAAAACTCAAGGTCATTTTCCTCTTCAAGTTTCAATCCGGAAATCAGCTCCCTGTTCTGCTGTGATATCTGGCTTCCAAAAATCAAGTCATATACCTGAAGAATAATCTTTCTGTTTCCCATATTTGCAGTAAGAAGCTCGCCAAGCTCAATATCTGCTCCAGATTTCTGCCTGGCAACTATTTTTCCAAACTCACCTGAAACAACCTGCCCTTTTATCATCTGTTAAAGATATGCTTGGCAATTTTTAAAGTTTTATAGTTTAGAAGTCAACTATCACTTTCTTACTTCAAGAATCTTGGCATTTTTATTAAATCTGATGTATGTAACCTTGTCTTCTCCAGAGACCTCATTAAAAAGTGCCTCATCAATCTCAGCCTCAAATGTCTCATAACTAACACTGTCCATTATCTCAATGCTCTTTGTTTTCTTGGAGATAACATGCCCGCATCTTCTCATAATGCCGGAATCATCCAATGAGGCATCTGGTTCAATAGCAAGAGAATGCTCTTGTTTTGAGAAAACACCGCACAATTCAATATTATATTTGTCCTGCTCAAGAGAGATGTTTTTAATCTGGCAAAGCTTACCTTCGTGTATTATAAAGTCCCCCTTTTCCAACTCCTGTATTGAAATCATAGAAAATACCACACCTCAAAAATTAAAAAAAGAAAAAGAATATATAAATTTTACCATTATTTTTTCTTTTTGCCCAGGATTCTGAAAACCTTTGTTCCGCATGCTCCGCATGTTCCTTTCATAGCAGACATGCCGTTTTTCATTGTAACTTCCTTGCCGCTTTTAATTTCAACTTGTTTTCTGCATTTCATGCATCTTCCTTCAACCATTATGAGCACCTCGCATCAAATTTAAATATTATTTAATCAAATAAATTAGAAGATTGTTTATAAATGTTCCTGTTTTTCCTCTTTAATCAGCTCTTTAAGCGCCTTTATCTGCTCGTCTATCTTTTCCAGCAATTCCAAGTCATTAAAATTCTCTAAAGCGCATTCCTCACAGTAGTATTCACTTGAATGCTTTATCCCAAATTCTGCTTTTTTGCCGCAGACAATGCACTTTTTCATAATTCCTTCCTGACTATCTCGTCTATTTCTGTTCTTGAAACAGAGCATCCGCGGATTTTCACTGCCCAAAGCGCTGATTCAAGCAGTGTTTTGCGCGGATTTTTAACAAATTTTGATTTGTCAACAAGATAACCGTCAAGAAGGCCTAGTTTATAAGAAACAGTAACAAGCTCTGTTGAGCGTATAATCTGGACATCCTGAAGTATCTCCTGAAATTCCCTTACATTTTTTTTGTCCATCTGAATTTTGCAGTGAAGTCTTCTTTCAAATAGTTTCCTCATTCTTTCTGCATTCTCAAGCACCAGTCTTGCAGTTCTCTCATCTATCACGCAAACATCAGAATCAAGAACAGCATCTGCTGCAAGAACCTCAATCTCAGCATCGCTGACTATCTTCAGCCATCTGCCTCTTGCTTTGTAAGAATGATTAGCAAGCTCAAGCAGTTTGTTTTTAACTTTGCTTATCTGGGCACTTTCCCTGACTTTTAAAATTCCTCTTTTAAACATTTGTGAAACCTGAAGCGCCTCAAATTCAAATCTTCTTGTCATAAATGCCTTGTCAATCAGCTCATGCTTCACAGCAGGAGTTATAAAGAATTCACCATCATAATTCTCTCTCAGAGGCTCAAGAAGCCAGAGCAGATTGTTTGTAACCAAACTAATTACAGGTCCTGTATCAAATCCCATTGATTTCATCTTTCGACACCAAATAATTTTTTAGCATAATCAACCCGTTTAACAACTGACATGCCTTCTTCAGGAAAAACATCTGATATCTGCGTTTTTCCAATATAGCCCATCAGTTCATACTGCGAAATACCAAGAAGCTCAGAAGCCTGTCCAACAGAAAGCCCGTGCGCATAGAGCTTTCCTCCCTTCACAATCTTTGCTTTGTCAAGAACATCTTCAATATACCATTTCAGCTTTTTTTCTACTTTGCCAATATGCCCGAGAATCTTTTTGATATATCTGCGGTATGCATCTTCTTTGTTATTTTCAAGCTCCCTTAATCCTTTGTTCAGAGAGTCAACAATAATCCCATAAATCTTTTTCCAGTCCTGTATGTAAACATGTTCTGTTCTGTGAATCACCTTTGCAAGCGCATATATAACAACTGCAATAGAAATAGAATCCTTGTCCTGATAAATTGAAGCGTCATGAAGAGTATGGTCAGAAAGAGCATCAAGCTCAGGAATATCATCCTTTTTTAGAATAACAAGTGCTTTTTTTATAATGTCAATAATATCTTTTCTAACAACCTCTTCCATGGACTTCTCAAATCAAACTGTTTTTATAAACTTTTCTAACATCTCCATTACCTCCTCATGGATAATATCCAAACTCGAAACCTTTTTATTAAAGAAAAAATCTTATATTATCTTAGGTGAAAAACTTGGTGTTTAAGAAAATAGACAATGAGTCGCAGGCAGCTCTCCAGTCAATTGAGAAGTTTGCAGACAAGAAAAGATTCAAGCTTATCAAGAAACTTCTGAAACAGAAAAGAATTGAGATTTACCAGAAAGGATTTAACACAACACTTGTTAATGGAATGAAGTATCCCCAGATAAATGCAGGAGAAGGCGTTGATGCAGATGATATTAACAAAGAGATAGAGGATTCTGTTAAACAGCAAGTTTATACTGAATTTTCAAAAAAAGCATTTGAAACAATATCAGAGCTTATTGCTCCTAATATTTCAGGAATGGAGCATATCAAAAAAGCAGCTGCATTGCAGCTTTTTTCAAAACAACCAGTCCATATTCTCATGATTGGAGACCCTGGAACAGGAAAAACAGACATCCTTAGGTCTGTTGCTGAATTAAGCCCGGTCTCTTCTTTTGGGCTCGGCTCAGGAACTTCAGGAGCAGGGCTTGTTGTTACAGCAAAAGGAAATGAAGTAATCAAAGGACTTTTGCCCCAGGCAGATAATGGTTTATGTGCAATTGACGAGCTTAATCTGATGAAAAAAGAGGATTATGCAGGACTATACAATGCAATGGAAAAAGGATTTGTGACTTATGACAAAGCAGGACAGCATGTCAAATTTGATGCAAGGATAAAGCTGATTGCAACTGCAAATCCAAAGCATGACAGGTTTACAGGAAGTTCTGTTGATGAGCTGAAAAATGAACTGCCTTTTGATTCTGCTCTGCTAACAAGATTCCACCTTGTATTTATGCTGAAAAAGCATGATATCGAGCAGTTTAAGGAGATAGCAAAATCAATCATATCAAATGAAGACAACAACATAAAAAACGGAGATATCACTTTTATTAAAGAGTATATTAGCCATATCCAATCGCAGGAGGATGTTGATTTTCCAAAAGAATACCAGCAACAGATAATTGAGTTTATTGAGGAAATAAAGAAAAATGAGCAGAATTATCTGATGGAAATAAGCCCAAGATTTATTGTCGGAATAATGAGGCTATGCAAGGCACTGACAAGAGCAGAAGGGAGATATGAAATAGAAGAAGAAGATATCAAAAAAATTAAATCAATGGTAAAAGAGAGTTTAAAAATATCATAAACTTTAAATACAAAGCAAATTTTAACTCAATTAAATATATGTGAGGGTTATAGATGGGTTTTTTTTCAAAAATATTCGGTTCATTGTTTCAGGGATGGTTCAAAAAAAGAGGAAATCTTAAGCTTGGGCTATATGGTCCTCCTAATGCAGGAAAAACAACACTTGCAAACAAGATTTGCAAGGACTGGCTTGGAGAAGAAATGGGTTCTGTTTCTAAAGTCCCTCATGAAACAAGGGAAATCAATATCAAAGAGCAGATAGCGATAAAATCAAAAGGAAAAGAGCTTTTGTTTAATCTTGTTGATACTCCTGGAATTGCAACAAAAATTGATTATGAGGATTTTATCAAGGCAGGATTAAAAGAAAAAGCAGCCAAAAAACGAGCAAAAGAAGCAACAAAAGGAGTAATAGATTCAATAAAATGGCTTGATGACATGGATGCAGTTGTTGTTGTTCTAGACGCGACCAAAGACCCATACAGCCAGGTAAATATAACAATCATAGGGAATCTTCAGGCAAGAGATATACCTGTTTTGATTATTGGCAATAAAGTTGACCTGAAAAAAGCAAACCTTAAAAAAGTCCAGGCAGCATTCCCTCAATATAAAGTAGTAGGAGTGTCTGCCAAGTACGGCACAAATGCCAAAAACTTTTACGAAACCTTGTTCAAGGTAGTAAGCTAAAAAAGAGGTAAAAATGGTAACAATACAATTTATCCCGTATGCCAAACTGGAAGGGCTTTCTTCATTAGGCAGGATAAGAAAACTTTTGACTGTTGCAAAGCAAGACAAAATAGTTCTTCTGCAGGGACGGCTGAGAAAAGAAGAAGAGGCAGAGCTGATAAAAGTAACAATGGAAGAAATCAACAGAGAGTTTAAGGGCATAGAGCTTGCAGTAATCAATCCGACATCAACCACTTTATCAGGAATGCAGAAGCTGAGAAATGGTTTTGCAAATATGTTTCTTGGCAACCGAGTTGGAATGACAGTAATCGGACCTGCAAATATAGTAAAGCAGATTAAGAAAGACCCAGATAAAATAGCGTTGTTTACAAAAGAATCAAAAAGAAAGTCAAAAGGCAAAAGAAGGTAAAAAATGCCACACCAATGCGTGCGCTGCGGAACATTATATGATGATACAGATAAAGTAATTATGAAAGGATGTTCCTGCGGAGGCAAGCTCTTTTTCTTTATTAAAAAAGACAAATTAAAACAAATACAGGAAAAAACAGTAGAACTTACACCCAAGGAAAAAGAGCAGATTGAAAAAGACATCTTTGATATTGCCGGAAGTGACATTGACCAAAAAGAGCCTGTTGTTCTTGATTTGGAATCAATCCGCGTTCTCAAGCCGGGAAAATACGAGCTTGATTTAGTTCATCTCTTTAAAAAAGAGCCGTTAATCTTCAAGCTTGATGAAGGCAAATACATGATAGATATAATTGAGACATTTTCAAATCTTGTAGGCAAAGGAAAAAAAGAAGAATAATTATTATCTTCCTGTAATTATTTCTATAACATCCCTGTGCTTCAGCTTGTGGTCTTTTCCAACAGTTCTTTTTGATTTTGCGTCAACTGCTCTTATGAACCTGTCTCCTAAATCAGTATGAATCTTGTATGCAAAATCAAGGGCAGTTGAGTTTTCTGGAAGAAGAAAACAGTCAGGTATGTAATTGCCGTTCTGGTCCTGAAGCTTTCCAACACCTCCTGGAAAAATTGCAATATACTTCAGCAAATCAAATACAGATTTGTCAAGAACATCCTGCACTCCTGTTGTTTTGAATTTTTCAAGAATATTTTTTTTGACAAAATCAAGGGCTTTCTTTTGTTTTTCATTTAGTTTTGTTTTGTCAATTATCTCAAAATTATTTTCTCCCGGGATGTATCTTATAAGTCCGTGCTTTGCTGCTTCTTTTAATGCAAGCTCGCTCTCAGCAGAGCATGGAATCATGATATAATCAGGAAATTCTTTCTTCAATTTTTTAAAATTCTTTTCAGCTCCAGAAACATCTATTTTGTTGCACGCAATTATCATTGGCTTTGTTATCTTCCTAAATTCAACAGCAATCTTTTTAAGTTCTTCATCTGTCCACTTATCCGGCTTGCTTACATCCAAATCAAGCTTTTTGACAACCTCCTCAACTATCTTTTCTGTAACACGCAAACCTTCAAGATTTTTCCCAAGTGCCTTGTGTATATTTGCCTTTTCCTGGACAACTGTCCTTGCAAACCTGTCCCATCCTTTTTTAATAAGCCCGAGATACCATAAGTCAATCTCTTCCTCCAGAAATTTTACATCATTTGCAGGGTCATAGCTCAATGCAGGAACCTGCTCCCCTTTTTCATTTGTGCTCCCTGAGACATCAACAACATGTATCAGTGCATGCGCATGGCTCAAATCATCAAGAAACTGGTTTCCCATGCCAAGACCTTTATGAGCTCCTGGAATTAGCCCTGCAACATCAAGAAGTTTTACAGGAACAAATCTTTTTCCCTGAATGCAGTATCCTTCTCTTGGATTGCACTGCACTCCAAATTCCTTGTCAACACACTCAATTTTTACATACCCTACTGCTTCATTTGGCTTTATTGTAGTAAATGGATAGGAAGCTATGTCTACTTCTGATAATGTTGCTGCCTTGAAAAATGTTGATTTTCCGCAGCTTGGTTTTCCTACAATGCCGATTAACATGGAATTTATTCAAAAGCATTACATTTAAATAATTTTACCTTTTCCCAGCTAAAATGCTAAAAACAGACCTGCATATCCATACCAAAGAAGACCCAGTAGACAGCCATATCATAACATACTCTGCAAGAGATATGATTAAATACGCTGCAAAACTAAAATACAAAGTCCTTTCAATAACAAATCATGATAATATTTTATACAATGATTCTTTGAAAAGATATGCAAAAAAACATGGAATTCTGCTGATATCCGGGACAGAGGCGATGATTAAGGGAAAAGAGGTTCTTTTGTTGAATATCAAAAAAAACAATATAAAAAAAATATCTGATTTGCATAAACTAAGAAAACAGAATGCCTTGATTATAGCCCCCCATCCTTTTTATCCAAGACGCAGCTGTTTGCATTCCAAATTAATCAAGAACATAAAGAATTTTGATGCAATTGAATACTGCCATTACTACCATAAGTTCTTTAATTTGTTTAATAACAAAGCATTGAAAATAGCAAGAAAATACAAAAAACCGATTATAGGAACTTCAGATGCACATTTTCTTTATCAAATGGATTACACTTACTCATTAATTGATGCAGAGCCGAAAATTGATTCAGTTCTTGAGGCAATAAGAAAAAACAAAGTACTTGTAAGAACACAACCCCTCCCTCTGAAATATCTTATCTCTGTGGGATTCCGGGCAGTTCCCACCATTGTGAGATAGCCATAGAAAATTTTATATATCTTGTTAATAAAATCCTTTTATGCCTGTTAAAAACATATCAAAAGAGGCGATTCTGGCAGCTGAGTTTAGAATAAAATTCAAAGACATATTTAATCTGAAAGGTTTCTATATTGCAATGCATGAGTGGCTTCAAGAGTATGACTGGAGTAGTGTCGCCTTTGATTCAAAAGGAAAAGTTGAGGTAGAAGAAGGAAGAGACCAATTTGAGACACTGTATCTTGAGCGCGTTTCTCCAAATGGTGCAAAAGAAATGTATTGGTATTGGAGAGTGCAGAAAATCCCCACAAGCAATAGCTATTATAAGTATCATCTTGATATTGACTATCATCCTTTGTACATTTTTCCTACAGAAGTTGTGCGTGATGGAAAAAAATTAAAGGCCCATAAAGGAGAAGTTGAGGCAAAAATCTGGGCATATATTGAATTTGATTATAAAGGAGAGTGGAGCAGCCATCCAATATTAAAATATTTCAATAAGATGTTTCCGAAAAGAATCTTCAAAAAAGAGCTTTATACTCATCATAAAAAAGAACTCTACAGGGAAGCATATATACTTCAGGCATTTATGAAAAAATGGTTTAAATTAAAGAGCTTCCTTCCTTCAGAAGAAATAACAGCTTTCTTCCCTTCACAATCTTATCCAGCATGGAGAAAAGAGTGAGTTTCTCAGTCTAAAAACTTATAGAAGTTGCCTATGTAATCTTCTGGCTTTCCATTTGCGTCAACATTGATTATTTTATCTTCATAGAAATCAAGCAAAGGGGCTGTTTGTTCTTCATAAACTCTCAAGCGTTCTTTTATGATGGCTGGTTTTTGGTCTTCCCTTTGGTATAATTCTCCCTCATCTTTGTCGCAGATTCCTTCAACTTTTGGAGGGATGTTTACTTCATGGTAGATTGCACCGCATTTTTTGCAGGTCCATCTTCCCCCCAAGCGCTGCAAAACTGTTGCATCAGACACAAGAAGGTTGAATATGTAGTCCATTCTTGTGATTTGCTCAAGCGCTTCTGCCTGTTTAATTGTCCTTGGAAACCCATCAAGTATAAAGCCTTTTTCAGCATCTGGTTTTTTTATCCTTTCTTTCAGAAGTTCAATAACAAGCTCATCCAGAACAAGTTCTCCTTTATCTATGAATGCCTTTGCGCGCCTTCCAAGCTCAGTTTCTTTTTTGATTTCATTTCTCAGCAAATCTCCTGTTGAGATTGAGGGAATGCCGTATTTTTTTGAAATCATCCTTGCTATTGTCCCTTTTCCAGCTCCAGGAGCGCCCAGTATCATTATTTTCAATTGTTTCATTTTTAACCCATATAATTTAATTCTTCTTTAAGCTCTTTTTCTGATTTCCATGATTCTTTTAATTTTCGGATTACTGCAAGGAATCTATGCTTGACATCCTCCCATTGTTTTAATGTTTCCCTGATGTAATCTGCTGTTTTGCTGTCACTTTCATTTACTGAGGTTTCAATGTTTGCTCTGCTAATAATCATGAGTTTCTTGTAAAGCTCGTATACTTTTTCTTTTTCTTTTTCGCTTAATGCCTTAATCTCATGCAGGCTTGCAATTGTCGGCTCTGGCTGAAGTACGCCATCAATTACTTTTATGTAGAGCTCTATTTTTTCTGCGATTTTTCTTCTTATCTCACGAAGCAAGAATTCTCCTTCTTCTATTGAGTTTATTTCAAATTCTTTGTTAATCTCTTCAAATTTAGGAAGCTTGTATTTTTTCTGCAGTTTGCTGTAGCTTTCTTTTATTGCCATTCATTAAAGGAAAAAATAGTCATTTATAAATATTGCTATGGAAAGTTTAATATATCTAATTCTCATTTAAGTCAAAAGAGGTGAAATCATGGCTAGAAAAAAACTTTTAGTCAGGAAAAAAGGCTATAAAAGAAAAGCTTATACTGCAAAAAGAAAGGGAAAGAAATACAGGGTAAAAGCAACAAGAATAAAGCCAACAAGATTTAAGATAAAAGACAGAGGAGCTCCTGGAAGGGGGAAAAAACGCGTTCCTCCATTAAAAGAAGGAATGCTGAAAAGAAAAGGATATTCCTTGTCAAAAACAGCAACAGCAAGAAGAAGAGCATTGGCAAAAGATGTTAAGGCAAGAAACTACAAGAAAACAAAAGGTTCTGTCTGGGCGCTTGTGCAGTTTTTCAAGAGAACAAGCCCGAGCAAGAGCAGTAAGGCAAGAGCTGATTTTAACTGGCTTGTTAAAAAATTCGGAAAAAAGAAATAATTTTTTTCTTTTTATTTGATTTCTAAGAAATAAATAATGGAGCCTCTGGAGATATCCTCACTTATGTTCGGGACTTACTTCGCAACTCAGTAAGTATCCTCACTTACTTTCGGGACTTCCATTCTTTTTTTAGAAATAAGCCTCTGGAGGGATTTGCACCCCCGACCTGCGGCTTTCTGGCAGATTGCTCTGCTACAAGGCCACCGCAATAGCTACTATGCTACAGAGGCATGATAAAATAAAGAAATTTTTTGTTTATAAATGTTACTAATAATTCCATTTTCTCAGAAATCCTTAAACAAATGCTTCACAATTTCTGTTGCATAGCTTCCTTTTGGCAGTATGAAGTGAACAATTGCTTTTAATTTCCCCTTGTTAAGCCCATCTTCTTCAAATTCAACCCAGAAATCTTCTGGAGTTACAAACAAATCTCTCTCATTTCCCTCAGCACTAAGCTCAGGCATCTGCCTGATTATAAAATCCCTTGGGCTAATTCCTTCCCTGTTCATAATCTTGTTTGCAATGAGATTAACTGTCCTGTTTTTGAATTCTGTTCCAAAACCGATTATTGGTATTTTTTCATTTTCAGCTGGTTCTCTTTTCAAATATTCTTTTACCATCTCATTCCAAATCCAGCTTTGATATGCATGGACATATATTCTTCTTAATCTCAGGGAAAACTGCCTCAGCGCTCCTGCATAATCATATGGAAATTCCTCAAGATGGTCTTTTACCCTGTAGCTGTCAATTAATTTTATTGCAGCATTAAAATTCCTCTGCACTATTGCCCTTCCGATTGCAACATTATTCTTGCTGAATCTCTGCTCTCCAAAATAATTCGGTATTCTCTCTGCTTCAACTGCCTTTTCTTTCTTCAAATCTCTTATAGTAATAACAAATTCATTTCCTTTCAAATCTCCCAGAGAAATTGGCTTGCCTCCTTTTCCAAGATAAGTTATCTTAATATCTTTTATATCAATTTTTTCAAGCTTTTCTCTTGAAACATTCTTTACAGAGCAAATCTGCTCTGTTACTGCCTTTTTGTCTTTGTTGCCTGCAAATCCCACAAACCTCATCTGCTTTTTCAGCTTCTTTGCAATCCTTTCAAGAGCGTCAATTGTATTGTAATTCCTTTTCTTAAGAACAAAATAAGAGTAATCTCCATCCATTTCAAGCATATAATCTGGAATCTCTTTTACAATAAAATCCTCTGGAACCTGCTTTATCAGATACATAAGTTTTAAAAAGCGCTTTTTATTCTTAAATTTTTATATACTGAGCCCGTAGTTTAGTCTGGATATCATAGACCAGAGAGAATGACGGCCTCCTATTGAACAAGGGGCAAGCCGTAGGTCGGGAGTTCGAATAGCACGAACACATGAGTGTTCCGCTTCGGAAGTCTCCCCGGGCTCGTTTATATT
>JAHWIL010000013.1 GCA_019322545.1 Candidatus Woesearchaeota archaeon | reverse complement strand
GAATCAAGAATCTGGCTGCTTGCCACAAAATCATCATTAACATACCAGTTATAATCATATCCTGTTCCGCTGAGATTTATTGAACAGGCAAGGGAATCATTTGTATATGGATTAGCAGGATTTATGCTCACCAATTCTGCATAAGCCATAGGCAGAACAAATAAAATACAAAACAATAATGCAAATTTTTTCATCTTACCCCCTTCTATAAAAATTTTAAATCAAAATTTTAAATTCAGCAATTCAACACCAAAAACCCATTCCCGGTTGCCTTTTTCTGTTTTATCATGATTTTTGTATTTGCCTTTAAATCTGTAGTTCCCGCCTAAGGTTAATCTTGCAGGTCCAATTTCATAAACAAAACCGCCGCCAGCTATGTCTCTTTTAATATCATAAGGTCCAATTTTTCTTCTTTCAAAACCAGCTTTTCCTAATAATGACAGCTTGCCGTATTTGCCCATATCAAGCATAACAGTTTCTAATTCAACATTAAGGTCCTGTCTTCTTCCAGGATAATGCTGTTCATCAACATCTGTCATGAAAGTTTTTGAAACAATCCTGCCGTCACTCTCCCTGTAATCTGCCCTGAGCACCATTCTCAGATTTCTTAGATTGATTTCACCTGATTCAAATCCTATGTAAAATCCTTCTAACTTAGCTTTCTTCTTGTTTAATGCCCCAATCTCCTTATCTGTATTAAAACTGCTAAGCAAGCTGGTCAGGTAACCTCCCCTAAATTCCAGATTAAAAACATCTGAAAGATTAAGCCTGGTTGTGACACCCAAGCCATACTGGTCAATATCTTCATTAGAATCTCTGCTCCTTGTATTCTTTCTTGTAAACTCAAGATTCAGGGCAAGGTGCTCCAGTCCAAAATCAAGCCTTACTCTTCTTTCATCACGGATAGTATGCCTTTTATTCTCATATCCTGGGCTTACTGTCTTGTCATCACCAGCCCCGCTGAGATATTTTAACTGAAGTTTTCTGATTTTGAAAGAATCTTTTGATGTCTCTGCTCTGTGCATGTCATATAAAATTTTTTCAAATTCCTTATTCATTCTGCCTGTTCTTATCATCTTGTTATCTCTGCTCATCAAAAAATAATTTCCTTTCTTTGTAACTGAAATCTTTCCCACATTCTCATACCAAGATTTTTCCAGACCAGTCTTATCAAGAAAATTCTCAAATCCTGGTGTGCCTAATTCAAATTCTTTCTTTGATTTGCCTGCCAGAATATCCTGATACCCTATTTCATATTTTTCTTTTTGTTCCTTTTCAGAATTCTTTTCTTTAGGGTCCTTTCCGGCAGCTTTGTTGACTTTTGATTCAAGAGAAGTATCTGTCTGTGCCTGTTTGTTTTTACCTTCTTTTGCATCAGTTTCCTGTGCAACAGCACTATCTGTTATAAAATATGATGTTGTTGCAATAATAACTGGCAGAAGTACTTTTCCAACTTTCCTGATAACCTTCTTAAATCTCAAACTAAACCCCCTATCTAAGTTTTATTAAAAAGTTATTTGATATTTAAATATTTCTATTCTAAAGTAGTAATAAGAATTATTTTCTTCTCTGGTATGTGCGTGACCTTTTATCAAAAGAAAGCAAATCAGAAAGTGGAATCTTCCCGCCTTCTGTCTCGCCATGCTGTTCTAACCTGACCTCTGCCCTTGTTCTGTCAATATAATCCTGAAGATTCCTGTAAAAGAGATATTTTGTATTTAACTCTTTTTGTGTTCCTTCAGGAAGCCTCATATGTTTTCTGACTAACCTGTCAAGCTCAATTACTGTTAAATAAGCACCTAATTCTTTCTTTGCAAAATCAATCAGCTGCTGTGGTTTGTCTGCATATTCACCGCATTCTATTAATCCTTTTGCATAAGTACAAATCTTTTCAATCAACTCTTTTTCCTCTTCTTTTCTCCCTGCTCTTTTTTCTTCTTCTCCCAATTAAATCACCTTTGCCATATAAGGACCTTGTTTTTTGTAACTGAGTTTGCGGTAATAATCTCTCACACCAATGCCAGAGATAATGATTATTTTATTTTTCTGAGCCTCTTTACAAATTTGTTCAGCTGTCATTAATAAACCTTTTCCTATGCCTTTGTGCTGAACTGCTCCTTTTTTTCCAATACCTGCAGCAGGTCCATAGACATGAAGCTCACGAATTAATGCAGAATCTTTTGTAATCTCTTTTCTCAATGATTGTGAAGGAAACCTCATCCTGCAAAACCCAAGTATCTTGTCATCTGCTTCAGCAGAAATAAAAAACTCTCTTCCTTTGCTTGCTTCATAATCTCTAATAATTATTCTTGGTGTTCCTGATTTTTCTGCACCAACTTCCCTGCATCTTATACATCTGCATTTTATTTCCTTCTTTTTCATAATCTGGTGCACATATTGCCTTAAATTATTCATGTCAACTCCTGCAGAAGCAATCTTTGTGGGAATATCTCTTTGAATCCTCATTATCCTGAGATATTCAGGGACCTTTTTCTTGAATTCAATAAGTATTCTTACTGCCTTCTCTGTTGTTAGTGGTTTATATTTCCCGGTTCTCCACAAGTCATAAAGCTTTGTTCCTTTGATAACCATGCACGGATAAATCTTCAGCATATCTGGCCTGAAATCAGGATTCCTGAATAATTCACGCAGTCCTTCTAAATCTTCTTTCTCATTCACTCCAGGAAGTCCAAGCATATAATGTGCATTTATCTTAAATCCCAAATCCTTCAAAATCCTGATAGATTCAATAGTCTCTTTTACAGTATGCCCTCTTTGTATTTTTTTAAGACTTTTTTCATAAACAGACTGAACTCCAAGCTCAATTCTCGTGCATCCAAATTTCAGCATTTCATTTGCATGTTTTAATTTTCCGTAATCTGCCCGTGTCTCAATTGTAAGCCCGACGCATTTTATCTGAGATTTTTCATTCTTAATCTGTTCCTGTTCCAAACTTGATTTGCCTTTTATCTTTCTCAGTTTCTTTTCAATATTTTTCTTCCGTTTTTCATCATAAATATCTCCTGGAAGCTCAAAGAATTTCTTGAATTTCGCAAAATCAAATCTGTTATTCTTAAAAAACAATCCTGAAAAATCATTCATTGCCTTAAAACAATAAGTGATAAAACTCTCCTGATATCTTTTTGAAAAACTTGGAAAAGTTCCTCCCATGACAATCAGCTCAATCTTTTCAGGAGTATGCCCCATTGAAATATAATGCTCCAGTCTGTTAAACACCTGCATATAAGCATCATACTTGTTTCTAATGCCTCTCATTGTTGCAGGCTCGTTTCCAGTATAGCTCTGGGGAACATCCCCAAAAGCACTTGCAGGACCTCCAGGGCACATCAGACATTTGCCGTGCTTGCATGAAAAAGGGTGGCTCATAACAGCAACAACAGCAACTCCGGAAATAGTTCGCACTGGTTTTGTAACCAATCCGAGCTTTCCGGCATCTGAAGAGCTGGCATGCAGAAGAACATCAATATCTGTAGGAATTTTCTTAACTCCATGTTTCTTGCAAAGCTCCCTCTTTAACTGATAGAGCTCTTTTGCATTTAATTTCTTCTTCTTAAGCACAGAGATTAATTCACCATATATCATAAGAGAAAACTAAATATGTGTGTTTAAAAATGTTCTGCAATCAGCAGGTGTTCTGAAAATCTTTAAATAAGTTTTTTGTTGGTATTATCAGCGTTCTAATATATTGCACTCTCTAAGCATCCTATTGACTCAGTTTCACAAGGTAGTTCTTCATCTGAGGTGCTTTGTAAAACATGGATATATGTTTCAGTCTCATCATCGTCAAAACTAAGCACTTCAGTTTTTTTAGGTTTTTTTTGATAAACCTCCAGTGCATTAACAACCTGACGAATCTCCAGTCTGTTTATTCCATCTGGCTGCAGCATTGAATATACAAGGTCATCTATTGGTTCTGGTATCTCCATATAATCATATTTTTGTTCAGCAGAAGAAGGTCTTGCCTGTTTAAGTGCTTCTTTATTATTCTTTAACAGGTTTGTATTATAAAATACTATTATGTCCACATAAGAGTTCCTTTCTTCAAGCCTCCATGGAAGTACTCCTGTGAGCAGCTTATAAAAAACAAGACCCAAGCTAAAAACATCGGTTTTTGTATTAATCTCCTCTCCATTAATCTGCTCCGGGCTCATATACAGCGGAGTTCCAACTAATCCTCCGCCTGTAATATTTGTTACATCAGCTTTTTTTAATTCTGAAATACCAAAATCAATTATCTTGGTTGTTCTGTCAGAGGCAATCCTAATATTACCTGGCTTTATATCTCGATGGATTATCCCTTCTGGTACTTTTATTATCTTTTTTTCCTCATTATACAATATATCCACATTATCAAGGAGGTTTACTATGTCCCAGGGAGGCATATCATAAATAAAATTAAAATTCTTGTGTATCATGTCTGGTGAATCTGGGAATATCTTTAAAGACCTGTCAAATTCAATTTCTCTGGTATCATGCGTTGTTTTCAGGCCGCATGCTGCCCCATATACAATATTAACTGCTTCATCCAGTGTTTTTGCCTTTCTTGGCAAACTGTGAGGTATATATTCCATCACATAAAAAGGAAATAAATTTCCTTGCTCCACAAATGCACCAAAAAACTCTATGTCTACAATATGTCTGCTTTTCTTGTTTAGGGCAGAAGTAATCTGCAATTCACGTTTAATCCTCTTAATATCATTTGTGCTGAACTCAAACTCCAGAGGAAACGTCTTAACAGCAGCTGTTTTTCCTCTTTCTCTGTCCTGAGCTTTATATACTATACCCATGCCCCCATTTCCGAGAAAACCAGTAATCTCATAATCAGAGATTTTTTTCCCAATCCAAAAATCTTCCCCTATTACCATTATAAAATAGTAAAAAATAGATAATATTTAAGATTTATGATTAATTTATCCCAAAATTTCATTTATTTACCCCAAAACAAAATTATTATTTTCAATATAGATAGATATAGATAAAGGAAAAATAGGTTTTTTATGTCTAAAATTTCATTTTAATTTTTAAAACATCTTGTTAAGATAATAAAATGCACTGCTCTAGAACAAGAAGAAATCAAAACTATTAAATATTCGCAAGAGGATTATCTCCAATATTCATGTTCCTTTAATTCAAAAAAACACACAACCTGTAAATCAGGCCACAGCCTTCAGAAACCTAATATTGTCATCAAAAAAAGAGGCAGATTGTTTTGTTTCTCTGGGCAAATGCATTTAAGTTTTTTCAGAAAAAAGTTATGAACTAAAAAAAGGTTTTCCTGAAAAAATCAGCATGAAATGGCAGGAGAATCTCTAAGGGGGGATTTTTCAGAAGGATGGATTTTTTCTTAGGCAGAATTCTGGATTTCTGGCGATTCTGAAAATGTCAGAAATTTTCCATTCAGTCTGTGACTGGTGGCTGAAAGCCAATCATCATCAGTGATATGGAAAGTTTCTGAGCATGCTCAAGAACCACCTGAATAAGATTAGCTATGCTACAAGCATGCCACTCTTCTATGATGGATGGTTCTTGACAGGAGGGAAAAAATTGAAGCTAATCCTAAAGATAATTTGTTATGCTCTTTTTCTGATGTGGATTTTTCCAAGGTTGTTTTTGATTTTTATTGTTCCTTTGGCAGTGATTTCCGGGTTTTTCACAGGAGATTTTGCTATAAGTTCAAAGGGATTATTTCTGACAGCACTGGGCATTTGGTTTTGTCCATTGACATTTCTCATCGGCTTCAGTTTCTCTGGTATAATGCTGGATATACTCTCATGGGCAGGAGCCGCGTATGTTGCGAACAGGTCAAGTGTGAAGGGAAAGGAGGTTATCTGAGCAGTTGATGTAAAGACTTAATTGATGTTAATTGTTGGAAAAGGGGTTGTAGGAGATAACGTGACTGTCTGTCTGTTATTTAAGAAGAAATCAAACACTTTTCTAAATAAGAGGAGGAGAGATATGAGAATATTGTTCCTGTGTATCCTGGTTGTTATGCTGCCTTTGGCAGGATGTACTATTTTACAGCATGAATCTGAGATTGCTCCGCCACTACCTCTTGACGAGCGAGTAGTTCCTCTTCTTTTCGGGATTCTGAACAGTGAGAAGGGTCCTGATGTGAAGCTGGCTGTAGCTGGAGCATTGGGAAGGATTGACGGAGAAGAGGTGATGCTCTCTTTCATGGAGATGCTGGAGAGTAATAATGCCATTCTCCGGGAGGCAGCTGCACTAGGCCTTGGGATAATTGGAAACCAGAAAGCAGTTGATGTCCTTATAAAGAAAGCAAAGACAACTGGTGAAGATGAGGACGTTAGGATAGCTGCTATCAATGCCTTGGCTAAGATAAACGGAAAAAAAGCACTTGATGCCCTTGTCAGGATAGCGAAAACTAGTGGCGAGAAGAAGAGGGTTAGAATAGCTGCAATAAAGGCTATTGCCAAAAAGCTTCGTAAGAAAAAAATCAGGAAAAAACTCAGCAAAAAGGATATAGAAAATGCGACTAATGCCATTATCAGGATTCTTAAGACAGCTGGTGAGAGTCCTGATGTGAAGAAAGCTGCTGCAGAGGCACTTGGGAATATTTACGGCATATAACTCTTTTTGATTGCAGGACTATAACCAATTTGCTTGAGTAAGACGAGAACTTCTTCTTGGAAAATTTGATTATTTTAAGAAGTGAATAAGACATATTCACTTCTTTTATTATATCTTTTCAATATAGAAAATAATATCCCTAAAAAAACAGACTGAAAATAAATAAGACTTATATTCAAAACATCCCGCTGAGATAATAAACTGCTCCAAATATAAATAACAATATCAGCAGAACTGAGATAACAAAATTCAGTTTCATCTTGTATTCCGGCTTTCTGTCACCAAGATGTTTTGCCTGCCAGGCCATGAAAACAATCAGCGCCCCTTCAATACCTCCTGCAACAACACCTGCAATGCCAATTGCCATAATAAATGTTGTCACGCCGCTTAAAGAGACAAGCAGCGGAATAAAAATAGTCAGTCCCCATGACAAATGCTTGTTCAGTTTGTAATCAAAATTATACATCTGCTTTAATGCAAGAGCCAAAGCAAGAAATGATGTTGTCATTGTTACAATTGCAAAAATATTTCCAAGCAAAACCATGTGCTCTCCAATAAGCATTCCAAGTCCTATTGTTGCAATCTCTGTTGTTTTAATGCCGGTTACCCCGACAATAGATACTGCAAAAACAAGATAAACAATTATTGGAATCATTATTCCTATTATTATGCATTTTTTTAGTGATTTCAGATTTCTGGAAAGATACTGCTGCATCTCAGGGATTGCAGAAGCTCCGAGAGTTGCAAAGAGTATAACTCCATATGGAACAAAGAATTTCCAGATATCAAATGATGTAAAATTTACCGGATTGATGTGTCTTGCTGCAAATATTGCAATCAAAACAGCAACTATAATCATTCCAAACATCATCCATAATTCTGCTTTTGCAACCATCTTTAATCCGCGGTAAACAATGAATGATGCAATAATAAAAAATCCAATTGAATATATCCAGGGATTTCCTCCAAATATTGCAGAAAATGCCAGCCCTTCTCCCAGAATGTATGCAATCAATGCGCCGTATATTCCGAATATCATTGAAAAAGCCATGAGCTGTTTGCCCCATTTTCCAAGATATTTTTCAGCATAGCCAGTAAGCTGATGCTTTCCTTTTGTTCTTAATATAACCTCTCCAAGATAAAGATACATGACAAGAACAACAGCTCCAAGAACTACAATATTTACAATGCCTGTCCAGAATCCTGCCTTTGCAACAACATAAGGAATTCCTAAAATACCTGCACCTACAATTGTTCCTACAAGAGTTGCAATTGCCTCATATTCTTTTTTCTTCATTATAATCCCATGAATTTTAATCCAGCATATACGCAGTAAACCAGGATAAGCAGGACTGCTTCTTTTCGTTTTAATCTCAGCTTGCTCCTGAACAATACCAGTGTCAAAATAGCGGCGCCAAACAAAAATGGAATATCAAATTTTAACAGGTTCCTGCTGACAACAAACCCAGATATAACACTTCCAAGCCCAAGTGCAAACATCAAGTCACATATATTGCTTCCAATCATATTCCCAACTGCAAGACCCACAGTTTTTCTCCTTATTGCACTGAGGGATACAGCAAGTTCAGGCAGGCCTGTTCCAAGCCCGATAAACAGTATTCCAACAAGCGATTCTTTTATTCCCCATAATTCTGAAAGAATAATGCCATTGTTAACAACCATTTTTGATGCAACAATAACAATAACAAGCCCTGCAATCAGCGCAACAATATCAGAAAAAATATGCATTTCTTTTCTTCTTTTTTCCCTCTGCTTTTCTTCTCTGAATAAATTTACAAAATATACAATATAAATTATAAGCATTATTGCCCCTTCAAGTTTGGTGATATGTCCGTCAATCGCAACTACAAAAAACAATGCAATTGCGCCCAGAAGCATCATCCCGTCCCTCATCAGCTCTCTTTTTGTTATTAATAATGTTCCAAATAACCCGATTATTCCGATTAACAATGTAAGCAAAGTCAGACATGAGCCGATTGTATTTCCAACAACAATTCCTGATGTTTCAATGCCGGATAATCTTCCAATTCCTCCCATAACACTGACAGCAATCTCTGGAATTGAAGTCCCTATAGAAACAATACTAAGCCCAATAAGCAGAGGAGACATCTTTAGATATCTTGCAATATTTGTACTGCCTTGCACAACTGATTCTGCTCCAATCCATAATCCTGCAATTCCCATTACCAATAACAAAAGCCCGTTCATCTGAACACCACCACAGATGTAAGGAATAAAGCATAGGTAATAATCAAAACAATTCCCTGCTTCCTGTACATATAACCTTTTCTTGCAAATAAAAGAGCCATGCTCAATCCAACAACCATGAATATCATTGCAGGAAGAAGAGTTGTCACACTCATTTTAAGAGGAGAAATAACTGCAAATATTCCGAAAAACAGCAGCAGCTGGACAACTGAACTTCCAAGGATGTCTCCAAAAGCAATATCCTGATGCCCCTGCTTGATTGCCCGCAGACTTACAGCTAGGTCAGGAATCTGAGCTGCAATGCCGATTACTATAATTGCCAGAATATATGGTGAAATGCCAAACATTTTAGATATGTTGATTGACGAGAAAACAAGCCATCTGCCAGACAGTATTATTGCAAGAAGAGCAATAACAGCAATTATCGCGTCTCTCCAGATTCTCTCAAGTTTCACATCTTTTTTTATCTTTCCCATCTTTCCTTCTTTTTTGTAAATATAATAATTGTATCCAAGAAATGCAGAGATTAGAATAACCCCTTCAACACGCGACAAAACTCCATTTGTCATAAAAATCAAAGGAAGCATCATAACACAAAAAGTTACAACTCCTGTTTTCTCAAGAACCTTCTTGTTTGTTTTTATCTTTTTTCCGAAAACAGATACAAGCCCAAGAACAAAAGTAAATCCTCCTACATTTGAGCCAAGTATTGTCCCGAATATAATTCCGCTCTCTCCTGCAATAGAGCCCATGAGTGATGAAACAAGCTCAGGCAAAGAAGCGCCTAATGCAACAACAATAAGCCCGATAAGATAATCTGATATTCCCAGTTTGCTGGCATATCTCGTAATGCCGTAAACAAGAAAATCAGCTGACTTAACCAGTATCGCTAAACTTGCTATAATTATGATTATCAAAAACAATAAAGGATGATTCACTCCAAATTGAGTTATATAGCCAAGCACCATTTTATCTCTTGAAAAGTTTTATTACCTCTCCTATAATCAATATTGAGCATGAAACCAGCAGCGCATATCCCCAGTCAACAATCTTTATTGGCGTTGTATAAAACAAAGTATTCAGAGGAGTATGCACAACCAATATCTGCAGAAGAATAGAAGCTCCTATTGCACCAAGCATGTACCTGTTTGTGAACATAATCCTGAATACAGAGCTTCTTTCAGACCTGCAATTCAGAACATTAAACATCTGGAATAACACGAGTGTTGTGAAAGCCATTGTCTGGGCATACATAAGGTTAATCTCATAATTATATGCCCTGAATATTGCAAGTGTTCCTGTCATCATTATAATTCCAGTGACAATCATCCACAAAGCCCTGCTTTTTGTTATTATCCCTTCTTTTGGATTGCGAGGCGGGTGTTTCATGACATCCAAATCAGCAGGCTCAACACTCAGTGCAAGAGCAGGAAGCCCGTCTGTAACAAGATTAATCCATAATATCTGTATTGCAACAAGCGGAAGGGGAAATCTCAGAATAATTGCAAGAAACAAGGTAAGCAGTTCTCCAAGATTTGAAGACAGCAGGTATTTTACAAATTTCCTTATATTATTAAATATAGAGCGCCCCTCTTCAACAGCACTTACAATAGAAGCAAAATTATCATCAGTCAGAATCATATCTGAAGCTTCTTTTGCAACATCTGTTCCTGTAATGCCCATTGCAATGCCGATGTCTGCTTTTTTTAATGCAGGAGCATCATTAACACCATCTCCTGTCATTGCAACAACATTCCCTTTCTTCTTCAGTGCCTCAAGAATCTTTACCTTGTGTTTGGGGTCAATGCGCGCATAAATAACAATATCATCAACATGGTCTTCAAGATGTCCAATCTTGTCAAGCTCTTTTCCGTCAATTGATTTTCCTTCAAGCCCCAATTCTTTTCCAATTGCCTCTGCAGTAATCTTGAAATCACCTGTTATCATTACAACACGTATGCCTGCTGTTCTGCATTTTTTAATTGCCTCTTTTACTTCTTTTCTTGGAGGGTCAATCATTCCCTGCATCCCTATAAAAATCATATTTTTCTCATCCAGCCTGTCGCTTTCCTTGAATGCAAGTCCAAGAACACGAAGCGCCTGTTTTGCCATTCCTTCATTAACCTTCAGAAGAAGCTTCTTGTCTGCTCTTGTCAGTCTTCGCACTCTTCCATTAATATAAATCCTGTCGCATAATTCTATGATGACATCAGGTGCTCCTTTGCAGTAAACCATCTTTTTTCCTTCAATATTATGAAATGTGCTCATTCTTTTTCTTTCAGAAGTAAATTCAAATTCCTCAATACGCGGATATTTCAGTTCAAGCTCTTTTCTTATCAATCCTGCCTTTGCAGCAGAAACAATCAAAGCCCCTTCTGTCGGGTCCCCGATAACTTTTTCCTCGTCAAGTTTTGCATTATTGCACAAAGCCCCAATCTGAAGAAGCAGCCTCAATTCTTTTGAATCAATTTTTTCTGTCTTGTGATAGAAATTTCCTATTGTTGAATACCCGCTTCCTGTAACTGTAAATATTTTGTTGTTTGCAAAAATCTTTCTTACAGTCATCTCATTGTGTGTCAGGGTTCCTGTTTTGTCAGAACAAATCACAGTTGTGCTTCCAAGTGTCTCCACAGAGTGGAGTGTTCTTATCAGCGCATTTCTTTTTACCATTCTCTGCACTCCAAGTGCAAGCCCTATTGTAACAACTGCAGGAAGCCCTTCCGGGATTGCGGCAACTGCAAGCGCTAAGGTAGTCATAAACATCTCCAGTTTTCCAAAACCTAAAAGAACACCGACACCAAATACTGTTGCGCAAAAAACTATTGCAGCTATTCCAAGCCATTCCCCTAATTTTTTAAGTTTTAACTGGAGATGAGTCGGACCGTCCGGCTCTTCCTGTATCATTGCTGCAATCTTTCCAATCTCAGTATGCATTCCTGTTTCAGCAACAACAGCCTTTCCTCTTCCTCTTGTGACTATTGTCCCTGAAAAAACCATGTTAATCCTGTCTCCTATTCCAGCTGCGGCTCTCAAAACCTTGATTTCTTTTTTTACTGGTAGTGATTCTCCTGTAAGAACAGCTTCCTGGGTTTCAAGATTTACAATATCAAGAAGCCTGCAGTCTGCAGGAATCTTTTCACCTGTTTCAATCATGATAATATCGCCAGGAACAAGCTCGCGCGCATTAATCTCATGTTCAACACCTTCTCTTACAACAACTGCTTTTAATGAAGCAAGTTTCTTAAGGGCTTCAATTGATTTCTCTGCCCTGTATTCCTGGACAAAACCAAGAATAGCATTTAT
>JAHWIL010000150.1 GCA_019322545.1 Candidatus Woesearchaeota archaeon | reverse complement strand
GACGGAGGTTTTACTTATATCCTGAGCCAGTATAAAAGCGGGAATGCACTGATATATAAAGAAACCCTGACATTCAGGTTAATCAAAGCTCTTCCTTTGTCATTTATCAAAAGGCTCGCTGATAAGGGAAAGACAAAGATTCAGGGAATGATACTTGAAAAAATAGGATATTAAAATGTCATTATTCGGATTATTCGGAAAAAAGAAAAAAGATGAATTTGCACCTCCTGAAATGGGGCTTGGCAGAGAATCTGACATCGGATTGAAATTCCCGGAAGAAGAGCATATTGGTGTTGGGCTTGCTCCTCAGGCAGGTCCTGCAGGAGAGATGATTGAACCAGCAGGCATGCAGCCAGCAGGAGTACAACCATCAGGAATGCGCCCGATGATGCAGCAGCAGTTTCCCCAGCAAATGGCATCTCCTGTTTCAATAAGCAAGGATTTTGAATTATTATCTGCAAAACTTGATGCTTTGAAAGCGCTTCTTGAGAACATCAACCAGAGGCTGCAGAATCTTGAAAGAATTGCGCAAGGAGAGCATCATGAAGCATATTATTAAAAAGAAATTTCTTCTGGTGTTTGGAACTGCTTTTCTTGTTGCTGTGATTGACCAGATTAGCAAGGTTATTGTTCCAAATGTTGTGCAAAACACAGGCGCTGCATTCGGATTATTTAAGAATGCTGGAATATTTCTTATAATCATCTCAATAATCGTTATTCTTGCTGTTTTTTATTATTACAAAAAGATTCCTAAGAAAGGATTTGCTCCTTTTTTAACAGGGCTGATACTTGGAGGGGCTGTCGGCAATCTGATTGACAGGATAGCATTTGGTTTTGTGCGTGATTTTATTGATTTGAGAATCTGGCCTGTGTTTAATATTGCAGATGCTTGCCTGACTATAGGAGTTATTGGATTAGTTGTTTATTTGATTAGGAAGAAGTAATTATTTCTTTTTAGAAGTCTTTTTCTTTGCTTTCTTTTTTGTGTTTTCTTCAGGGACATTTGTCAGGATTTCTTCGTTTTCTGCATCTTCTTCAAATACTGGCTCATTGTAATCAAAATCATCCTCATCTCCATGCTCTATCTTTACTGCTGACATGTAAAGCCCTATCAATGAAACAAGCATTGGAATTGCAATCTGCTTGAATCCAAGAGTTCTTGAATATATTGCAAACAGGTTTATGAAATGAAATACAAAGAAGATAAACAAACCAGACCATGCCCATTTTCTTCCTGCAGATAATGCACTAAGGAATATTATTGCAAGCAAGCCTAATATTGCGCAGACAACAATCTCAACTCTTAGAAACATGCCTCCCTGCCTGAATATTATTGAGATTAAGCTAAGGAAAAGAACAAATACAATCAATAATACTGTTAGATAACTACCTTTGCTTGCCCCCATAGGATTTTTAGAATTATATCTCTTATTTAAATATTTCTATTCTAGAGTAGTAATATAATCAGAATTCCTCAAATACATCCATTTCCTTCAAATAACCCTTTTTTTTCAGGAAAAATACCTGACTTTTTGAGTATTTATAGATAATATCTCCTTTTCCATCGCCAGAATACTCCCATGGCTCAACTATGACAACATTTCCTTCCCTGACCCATAGATGCCTTTTAAGGCGCCCAGGTATCCTGCAGATTCTTGTCTTGCCGTCAAGGCACCTTACCTTCATTCTTGAACCGCCTAATCGCTGTTCAACAATCCCAAAACACTGTCTGTTTCTTGGCAGCTTGATTCTTGCAATCTGCTGCTGAATTGCCTGCTGTTTTGCCAATTCTTCTTTCTTTTTACTCATAGGCATTTAGGAATAGAAATCTATTTATAAGTGTTACTACTACTCTGTCTTTATGGTAAAAAGGAGAGAAATGGAATGTTTGGAATAAAATTAAAATCAAGTGCAGTATTAAGTTCTGAAATAAGAAAAAATTCGCTGAAACTAAGAAAGATGTTTTCTGAGATTGACAGGTTCAGTTTAAAACTTGAAGAAATGTTTAAAACATTGATTGAGGCAAAAAAGGAATTGGGCAGGCTTGATGTGAGAAAAGTTAAACTAAATGAACTGCACCCTAAAATGATTAACCTTCATGAAAAAAGGGAGGAGCTGGTTAACAGGCTTAATTTTTCTATTGGAATGCACCTGAAAAAATTTCTTTCTGTTCTTGATGCCATTGCTGTCAAATTGAAAAACATAACTTTTGAAGCAGATACTTTATTTTACAGGGAAGACAGGCGGCTGACAAATCTGGGGGAGAGAATAAAATCAATCAAAGACATTTATCTAAGGCACAAACTGATTTCTGTTGTCAATAATATAAAGGAAACAATAAAATCAGTGACTCTGAGGATTCTTGAGGCATCAAGGCTGGAAGAGGAAAAGGTGATGCTTTATCCTTCAAAAGGAAAATTGCCTGCAAGAAAGCTGAAGGAGATTCAGGTTGAGACAGAAGGGCTTGGCAAGATATCCGGAGAATTTGATATTGACAACATGAATGCTGTGAAGGAAGTTGCAGAGCAGATAAAAAAACTGAAAACAATTGAGCTTGATGTTCTTGTGCTGATGTCTTCTGTTGACAGGTATCATGCAAAACTCAGGGAAAGAATCTATCTTCTTAGGGATGATGTTGCTAAAAAAATAATTGAAGACATAAAATCCTCTGAACAGAGATTCAAGGGAATTAAGAACAAGATTTCAAAACATACACAGAAGCTGTTTACTTCAATAAAGATAATTGGAGAAAAAAGAATTTAAAAAATAAAAAAAAAGAATTTATCTTTTCTTTTTCTTCTTTTTGGCTGCCTTTTTCTTGCGTCCGCCTCTTGCCATCTTTGCTTCGGCAACGTGGCCTTTCTTGTCGACGTAATAAAGATATCCTTTTTTTCTTGTGACTCCTACTTTTTTTACAAGCTGAATTTTGCTTTTTCCTTTTTTTCTTCCGCGAGCCATTTTTGCCCTGCTGACATTTCCTTTTTTGTCAACAAAGTAAAGATATCCTTTTTCTCTTTTAATTCCTGTTTTTGCAATTACTTTTCCCATTTTAAGTAAACCCCCTTTGTTTTTTAGACGATAATCGCCGTTATTTTTTTAGAAATCCTTGAACTATATAAAGGTTTCTTTTTTTACCGACGAGAAAAAGCAGTTATATCCTCTATATTCACCATGCCCTTGATATTATCAGCAATTCTCGGACAGGCAGTATTTACCCAGCACTCTATGAATGGAAAGTTTTCAAACTGGCCTGAGTCAATTTCATTTGCAATAAAGATGTATGTCTCTTTGTCTTTCAGTTTTTTTTTCAAAGCAAGAGCCTGTTTTAAATTATTCTGCCCTGGCTTAGTTGAGACAAGAATGCCTATTTTTTTTGCTGTAAGAAATTTTATGTAAGCTCCTTTTGTTTTTTTCCTTATTTTTTCAGCATCAGACTTTTTTATTCTGCTGACATTTCCGCTTGATGGATTTGCAATAATAACTGGTTTTTTTGTTTCAAGTGCAATGCCCAGAGGATGAAACTCTCCTGTTCCTATGTAAAGAAAGGCATCTACTTTTTTTTCTATTTTTTTTGCATTTGAAACATCACATCCAAGAACTGTCCCGGCAGTAAAGACTTTTTTCCCTTTACTTTCAAGAAGTTTTTTTGCTTCTTTCAGCTTGCTCCTGTGCTGTATTGTTGTTACTAGTCCAACTTTTCTCCCCAGAAGCTTTGCTGCTTTTTCAACTGCAGGAAGAACAGCTTCATTGCTTTTTGCATGGATAAACAGTGTTTTCATAAAGAAAGATAACTAATAATTGTTTTTAAGCTTTGCCATTTATAATCTTTTATTTGCCTGCAAGTAGCCAATCTCACTAACGTGAAGCGTCAGCCTGTCTTTCAAGCTCGTTCTTTTTTGCAATTGCTGTAGAATTAGGGCTTATGTTAAATGCATTGATTATCTCGTCTGCAAGTGTCTGCTCAATAGGTTTTTTTGTGTTGAATGCTTTGTGGTATGCTCCCTGAGTCATCATTCTTAATGCAATATCAACTCTTCTCTGCGGGGCGCACTCGCATGCTTTTGGATATCTTGCTCCGCCATATTCAATTGTTATGATTTCTTCTCTTGGAGCGGCATTTTCAAGAGCCTTTACAAAAACTTTTATAGGATTTTCATTGGTTTTCTTTTCAACTATCTTGAATGTTTTTTCAACAATATCATATGCCTTGTTTGCCTTTCCTGTAATATGAGATGATGATTTGAAATGCTTTTTTCCCTTGTGCCCTGAAACCATTATTTTGTTGATTAATCTCTCAACTATGAAAACATTTGATTTGTGGAATCTTTTTCCTGCATATCTTGCGCCTGTTTTCGGGACAAATGTCGGTTTGATTGAGATATAATTCTGAAGCCCTTGGTCTTCAATCTTTATTCCTTCTGTTTCCCATTTGCCAAATACTTTTATCATCATTTGTTTAAACTCCGTTTGAACACTGAAAATTTGCTTAAAATTTTCATTTTCTTGCCTTTTCTATTCTTCCGCCAAGCAATGCGCTTAATGACTGGTCATTTACTTTTATAATCTTGTAACGCACACCTGGAATATCTCCTTTTGAACGCCCCATCCTTCCGCCAATGCATTCAATTACAACCTCATCGTGCTCGTCAACCATCTTTATTGCATTGTTTCCTGGGCAGAACGCAGTAACCTGCTTTCCGTTTTTGATTAACTGGACACGGACGCATTTTCTCATTGCAGAATTCGGCTGTTTTGCTTCCAGCTGCACTTTTTCAAGAATGATTCCTTTTGCCTGCGAAGCCCCTTCTAATGGGTCTGATATTTTCTTTAGATTAAGGGTTCTTTTCTTAAATTCCCTGGATTTCCATCTGCTCTTATGCCTTCGCTTTTTCAGCTTCTTTCCTGCGTTTAGTCCTTTTGACTTTTTAGCCATTATTCACCCTCAATCTTATAGAAAAACTGAATCTTCATTTATAAAATTAACTGTTATATTACCTTTATTTCGCTTATGTTTTCAAAATATCTCCTTATAATTTTTTCTGTGTTTCTTAGATTTGAGGCATTTCTCCCGATAAGATAACCTCTTGTTTTGCTGTCAATAGGAGTTATTGTTATTATATTGTTTTCTTCTGTTATGTCTTTTGCCTGCAATGGATAAACTGCATTCTTTACAAACTGCAGGACATCTTCATCAAACTCAATTATTCTGATTTTTTTCTTAAGGAGATTCTCAAGTTTTCTTATATTAGCTCCTTTTTTTCCAAGAGCTTTTCCAATCTGCCCCTGCTTTACTATGAATATGATTTTTTCATCCTGAACAAAACAGTCGCGCAGCTGAGAACCTGTTGCTGATTCAAATAAGGAGATAAATTTCATGACATTAATGTCATATTTGATTTTCATTCAATCACCTTTGATGCCAAGAACAGAGATAGCAAAAGGTTTTTTGCATATTGTTCCCAATTCCTCATTCGGCTGTTTTAACTGCACAACCTTTATTTTATTTGCTTTTGCATAATATTTTATAGTCTGTTTTATCTCTTCCGGGGTGTTTGATGTAAGAAATACCTGCTTTAGTTTTCCCAGTTTCAGGCTTTTAATTATCCTGTTTGTTCCGATAACTGCTTTTTTTGTTTCCAGCGCTTTTTTTATTTCTGCAATTGAATCCATTTATTTCACCTTGGTGATTAACCCTGGAAGACCTGTCCCTACAGGAACTGGCTGATTAAGCATGACATTTTCTATAACAGAATCAAGCTTGTCAACTTCACCTATAAGGGCTGCGTTAATTATGTGCTTGATTGGAGTTTCAAATGAAGCTCTTGCGAGAACAGATGCTTTTTCCCTGACAATTCCATATCTTGTGATTCCCCTTATCCCTCCCATAGTACACATTGCATCTGAAACAAGCATTATATGGCGGATGTCAACAGCAATTCCCTGTGCTTCAATAACTTTGTAAACCTCGTTTATTATTGCCTGCCTTGCAGCTTCTATTCCAAGCATTGCTGTAATTTCATAAATATCGTTTGTTGT
This sequence comes from Candidatus Woesearchaeota archaeon, assembly GCA_019322545.1. Classification (GTDB taxonomy): domain Archaea; phylum Nanobdellota; class Nanobdellia; order Woesearchaeales; family JAHWIL01; genus JAHWIL01. The sequence continues at coordinate 21 of JAHWIL010000150.1, read as the reverse complement.
TGTCCTTGTCTTGTCAACTTC
>JAHWIL010000012.1 GCA_019322545.1 Candidatus Woesearchaeota archaeon | reverse complement strand
GCGAGTCAATTGCAGGCACTGGACAGGTATGCACAACATTTAAAATAGAAACTGATTTTCTATTTTTAATGAATAAATAGGACCTCTATTTTCCCTATGAAAAAATAAGGGACATCCAGGATAAGATGATTAAAGAGGTTTGTTTTTGTATTGAAAACAAAAAAAACCTGATTGTGCATGCCCCAACAGGGCTTGGAAAGACAGCTGCAACACTCGGGCCTGCTCTTGCTTTTGGAAAAGACAAAACAATTTTTTTTCTTACATCAAGGCATACCCAGCACATTATTGTAATTGAAACATTAAAGCTGATAAAAAAGAAATACAGGCTCGACCTTGTCTGCGCTGATATCATAGGAAAGAAATGGATGTGCCCTGTTTCTGGCACAGATGGTCTGAATGCAGGTGATTTTTATGAATACTGCAAATCACAAAAAGAAGAAGATAAATGCGAGTTTTATTCAAGCACAAAAAAGAAATCAGGAAGGCCGACAATAAAAGCGCTTGATGTTCTTGAACAGCTTAAACTGCTGAGCCCCTGCCCATGTGAAAAAGTTATTGATATCTGCAGCAAAGAAGATTTATGCCCTTATGAAATGTCTATCCTTCTTGCTTCAGAAGCAAAAGTCATTATCGCAGATTATTATTATGGATTCCACCCCACAATAAGCAAGAATTTTTTTCAGAAAACAAAAAAAGAGCTTGGCAATTCAATAATCATTGTTGATGAAGGGCATAATCTTCCGAAACGGGCAAGGGATTTGCTGACAGCAAGCCTCTCTACTTTTGTTTTAAACCGTGCAGTAAAAGAGGCAGAAAAATTTGATTATGATGAAGCAGCAGATAATCTAAAGGCGCTGTGTGGTGTCCTTGAGGAACTTTCCGAAGATTTAGATGAAAAAAAAGAGGAAAGGTTGATTACAAGAAAAGAGTTTGTTGAAAAAACAAAATCAATAAAAAATTATGATGAATTTATTTCTGAACTGGAATTTATAGGGGATGAGGTAAAAGAAAAGCAGAAGAAAAGCTATATCAGCAGCATTGCGCATTTTCTTGATATCTGGCTTGGGCAGGATGAAGCATTTGCGAGAATTTTGTCAAAGAAAAAAGGATATAAAAAACCATGGATTGTTTTGTCATACAGATGTCTTGACCCTTCCCTTTTAACAAAAGACATTATTAATAATGCACATTCTGTAATAATCATGTCAGGAACACTTACTCCAACAAATATGTACAGGGATTTGCTTGGGTTTCATGATGCTGCTGAAAAAGAATTTGAATCGCCTTTTCCTGCAGGCAACAAACTAAGCATGATAGTTCCTGAAACAACAACAAAATTCACAAGCAGGAATGAAGGGCAGTATGAAAAAATTGCAGGGATTTTATCTGAAGTTGTGAATACTGTTCCTGGAAACTGCGCTGTTTTTTTCCCAAGCTACAGATTAAGGGATGATGTTGACAGGTATTTCCAGCCGATTTGCAGGAAAACTGTTTTTTACGAGGTTTCCGGCTTAAGTTCCAATGAAAAAAAAGAACTGCTTGAACGGTTTAAGTCATATGAAAAAATTGGTGCTGTTCTTCTGGGTATTGCGTCAGGAAGTTTTTCAATGTCAATTGACCTGCCGGGAGATTTACTAAAAGCAGTTGTTGTTGTCGGGCTTCCTCTTGAAAAACCAAGCCTGGAGACAAAAGAGCTTATTGATTATTACGAAAAGAAGTATCATCAGGGGTGGAATTATGGCTATGTTTATCCTGCAATTTCAAAATGCCTGCAGGGAGCTGGCAGATGCATTAGAAGCGAAACAGACAAGGGAATTATTATTTTTCTCGACGAGAGATATGCATGGAACAATTATTTCAAATGTTTTCCAAAAGACATGGACATTAAAATAACAAGAACCTATTTGGATAAAATAAAAAATTTCTTTAGTATATCAAAAACCACAAATCAATAAACTGGCAGCATGTTTATTATGATAATGCCTTAAATGGTTTTTGATGCTTATTGTTTTAATATATACAAATTATACAAATTCTATTCTAGTATACAAAATAGTAACATTTATATACTAGCTTTACTTTTAAGGTTTTAGAGAGATTAAGATGATATCAGAAAAATGCATCTATCTGCAAGAGAACTTTTTGAAAGATAGTGCAGCAATAAGGATGAGATTATTGATAGACAAGAGAAATATGAAATTTGACCAGCAGTTTGATTACTGTTTTGCATCATAATCACAGGGCCCCTTCAGAATATTTCTGATAACCACCCCTCACTCAAAAGGGGCCCATCATAATTTCCAGTTGGACTGGAAATTGTTCATACTTATCAGGAAAAAGAGGTGAACCAGCGGGAGATAAGTGGCCATAAAGCGAGCGTTCAAATGGATTATGACGTGGGATTGGCTAAACGCAGACTAAAGAGCTTACAGCAATCTCCTCTTCCGCCAAAAGATGTGCAGTTGCAAAGGTTGAAAAAAATAAAAAGGGCTATCAAACCAGAGCATTGCATTATCAAACAGAGTTCAACAAATAAATTCATCAGGCAAGCTGGTTTAAATGCTGGCTTGCCTTGATACATCTGAAAGACATTTCTGACATGCCCAAAATTACAAATAGATAGAAGAAAAATAGATTAATTAAATTTTTTTTGAGAGATTTCTTATTCTGCAGAAAAATTCCTGAACTTCTTTTGTTTTAAAATCTTTAAATGTGTGAGGCATATGCTGGCAGCCATTCTTGTTAAATAATAATGTTAAATCTGCATATATGCCTTTTT
>JAHWIL010000149.1 GCA_019322545.1 Candidatus Woesearchaeota archaeon | reverse complement strand
TAGATAAAGTTAGTGCTGAAGCAGCCATAGTCATCAATCAAACTATAGCAGCTTCAGACACTGCTAAAACAGTTACAGTAACATTCTGGGGGCATACTGGCTCACAGCCATAAAATACCTTTTCTTTTTTATTTTATCAAAAATAATTTGCATTTTTAAACATACTGCCTAATAAATACTGCGGACTTTAGTAGTAATATTTATATACCTCGCGTTATTAATCTCCAAAATGAAAAAGAGCTGTGCTATTATTTTATTAATATTCTTTATTTTAATCTTTCCTGATGTTGTTCTTGCAGTTGGCATATCTCCTTTTGATTTTGAAACAAATATGAGGTATGGTGAATCCCAAACATTCCAGTTTTATGCTGTAAATACCATGAATTATCCCATGAATATTGAGATTACAGCAGGCTCAGAATATTTAAGTGAATTCACTGTTCTTGAACACAATCTTCTTTATGTCCAGCCAAATGAATGGAAGCCTTTTACAGTCATAATAAATTATCCTTCTGAACCATTAAATCCAGGAATACACTCCTTCAAAGTTTCTGTAACAGAAAAAAGAGAAGAAACAGGAATGATTACAGCAAGAGCCTCTGTTTCAAGCAAGGTAAAAATCAGAGAAGCATACCCTGGAATATATGCAGAAGCGCAATTAAAAATACAAGACAAAAACATCAATGAAATAATTCCAATACGAGTAATACTTAATAATTATGGTACAGATACTATTAATACTGCTGGAGGCTTTGTTGATATTTATTTTAATGAGGAAAAGGTAAAAACACTTGAATTAAGCCAGATTAATGATATAGAGACATTTGCTTCAAAAATGATGTCTGCGGAATTTGATACAACTGGATTTAATCCAGGAAGATACACTGCAAAAGCAACTGTAACTTATGATGAAAAAACAATAACTGCAGAAGGGGAGTTTAAAATAGGGACATTGTATGTTGATATAATAGATTTTACAAAACAGGCGCAGCAAAACAAGATAAATCCATTTGAAATAACAATAGAAAGCAAATGGAACGAACCAATAAGCAATGTATATGCAGATGTCAATGTAATGGAAAACAATTTAATTGCAACTTCTTTCAAAACGATAAGCGTAAATCTTGAAAAATGGGAGCAAAAAACAATCCTTGGTTATCTTGATGCAGAAGAACTCTCATTGGGAATCCATGATGTTGAAATCTACTTAAATTATCACGGGCATCAAACAATAGAAAAAGCAAAGATAAACCTAACAGAAGAAACCTTGCCTCTATTAGAAGAGCCAAAACCAAACAATCTTCCAGTATACCTGACATCACTAATTGCAGTGTTAATCGCAGTAATAATGTTCTTGATATTATCAAGGAGGAAAAAAAATGCCAGAAAAGAATCCATTAAAACATATCAGAGTTTCTAAAAAAACAAAGCAATATCCAAGAAACAAGATAATATTATTGACAGCTCTTGTCGTCTTATTGACAGTCATAATAACCTGTTTTGTTTATAATCTTATCTCTATATTTGATATAAAAACATATGATTATTATATAACTGTAAGTGAAAAAGGAGAAATAGGGTTAAATATAGATACAGACGCATTGTATTTTGGAGCAATTCCAAGAGGAAACTCAGGAGGAAGATACATCCATATTGTAAACAGCCATAAAGAACCATTAAGAATTGTAATTAAAACCTCTGGAAAAGGCTCAGAATGGATAGAACCCCAAGAAAATGCATTTATCCTAAATTCCAATCAAAATAAAACAGTTGCAATAATAGCAAAAATCCCAAAAGCCACTGCTGTTGGTGAATACTCTGGAACACTAAGTGTATTTTTCAAAAAAATATAAAAAAAGAGAATATGAAAGACATATCAAAAAGAATAGTATCTATATTATTAGTTGTTTATCTAATCGCAATACTAACTCAGGTATTTTTTATATTAAATAATCCTGTATCAATAACAGGAGAAGCGTCAAGTGGGCAGATTAGTATTACAATACTGTCAACAGCACCTTCTTTTTCACTAATACCTAACCAGACTCTTGATGAAGGGGATTCTTTTACATATTATGTTAATGCAACAGATATTAATGATATTAATCTCACTTTTTCTGATGATGCAACTTTCTTTGATTTAACAGTGTATAATGGAACAAGCAGCATAATAAATTTTACAGCAACAGCAGCCATGGCAGGAACCCATGTTGTGAATATCTCTGTACAAGATGATTCAAATGAGATGTATTCCCAGAATGTTGTATTTATAATAACAGCAGCAGCACCTCCAGCAGCACCTGCTCCAGGAGGTGGAGGAGCAGCACCACCAGCACTATGCTCTCCTGGATGGGTATGTTCCACGTGGGGTGAATGCACTACAGCAGGAATCCAATACAGGGAATGCATTGATAGAAGAAACTGCAATACTCTGACAGGAAAACCTCCAGAAAGCAGAATCTGTCTGTATATACCAACTTGCTTTGATGGAATATTAAACGGACATGAAACAGACACAGACTGCGGAGGGCAGTTCTGCAGGCCTTGCGAAGATGGAAGAATCTGCGAACTTGAAAGAGATTGCGTAAATGAGTGCAATGAAACAAGCAAAAGGTGTTATTCAGTTTCCTTGCTGCCTCCGATAACAGTAGAGCCAAAACCAGTATCTTTATGGCAAAGATTAAGAGAATCACTGTCCTCTGTAATTAAATTCTTAATGTCAAGATGGATATTTACAATGCTGGCAATACTCATATTAATCATATCTGCATATTTATTTATGATGATTAACACAAAGAAAAAACTAAAATTAATCTATAGAAGAGGAGACCAATCGCTTTGGAGATGCGGAGGATATTCCCTAAAGGTATTCAAGATACTCAACAGAAAGAAATTAAGGATTAATCTTGAAATTGTTAAAAAAACAAGGCACATATACAAACCAGTTACCCTAACTAGCTTCTTTAGCAGAACAGCATATTCCTTAAATTCAATAATAAGAGGATTAAATCCATTTGCAGTAGCTCTAATGCTATATAACTTAAAACGCCCATTAAGAAAAGGATTAAGTCCTTCTGCAGTAACTCAAATGTTGTCTGACCTAAAACGCAGATTGAAAAAAAGAATATGATTAAAAAAATCCTTATTACAAAAAACGCAAAAAGATTTTATGTTCATGATGAATCTAAAGACCTTCATACTCAGTTTGGTATGATAAAAGCAAAACAACTGAAAAGAAACAAGGGAAAAGTAAAAAGCAACACAGGAAAAGAATTCTTCATAATGACTCCAAATTTCACAGATAAATTTGCAAGGATAAAGCGTCTTGCGCAGATTGTAACACTCAAGGATATTGCAACAATAATAATAGAAACAGGAGTAAACAAAGAAAGCAAGATAGTTGACGCAGGTGCTGGCTCAGGAGCACTTGCATGCGCACTTGCAAACATCTGCAAACAGGTAACAACATATGAAATAAGAAAGCCATTTATTAAGATAGTAAAAGAAAATAAAAATCTGTTTGCATTAAAAAACCTGAAAATCAAGAACAAAAATATTTATAAAAAAATAGATGAAAAAAATATTGATTTGATAACTCTTGATTTGCCTGAACCAGTAAAGGCACTCAACAGTGCAGCAAAATCATTAAAAGTTGGCGGCTTTCTTGTTGCATATCTTCCGCAGATAACTCAGGTAATTGAATTTGTAAAGCAAGTAGACAAGCACAAGAATTTAGTTTATCTGAAAACTCTTGAAAATATCCAGAGAAGATGGGCAATTGATGGAAGAATAGCGCGCCCGGAATCAATGAAGAGAGTACATACTGCATTTATTGTCTTTGCAAGAAAAATTTAAGAAAATTAGATAATTTTAAAAGAAAAAAAAATAAAAAAGAAAAAGTTTATCAAAAATTGTCAAAACACTGTGACAATTTTCTCAAATACTGCGTAATTTAGTCCGCAGTATTTATTCTCCAATGACTTTTACATTATCT
>JAHWIL010000148.1 GCA_019322545.1 Candidatus Woesearchaeota archaeon | reverse complement strand
ATTTTTCTCATTATTGCAATAAGCTTCTCAATAGAAGGAGGGTTCCTGAAATATTCATTTGGCATCAGAGCAAGAAATACAATCTCATCAAAGCCAATATCTGCAAGGGCATTAACTGCCTTTATTTCATTTCCTCCAAGACCAATACATATATGAGGAACAACCTTTTTACAATGAATTTTCAATAATTTGTATGATTGGATATAATCAGACATTGTTTTATTCAGGCCATAAACATTTTCAATAACCTCACTGCCTGCAGGAAAATCAAATGAAACAGAATGAGCATATTTTCCAAGGAGTTTTGCCTGAAACTCGTCAACAAGCCCTGAATGAGCATTTATCCTGTAATTCTCAAGCTCTTTCAAATGTTCTTCTTTAATTGGCACAGAGCCGCTTCTGTTAAATCCTCCGCTCAAAAGAACACTTTCTGCTTTTCTGTCAAAACCAGAAATAGAATTCATATGCTCAAGATGCCTTTTTCTGCAGTGTTTGCAGTTCAGTTCGCAGTTATTGCCGGTGACGCTTATTACAGCTGTTTTAGATGGGTATACAAAAGTGATTGTTCTCATCACTTGAAACCTACAGAACCATGTTATATAAACTTTACTTTATTTGTTATTTCTCTGGCACTTGTCACAATAATGCTTGCCAGACTCGCCTTTATTGACAACAAATCTTTTCCTGCATGACCTGCAAAATTTAACTATATTATATTCTACCATTTTTATCTTCTCCTGAATCTTCTAACATTTTGATGCCTGTGCATGGGCTGCCTTCCATGAAATCTCCTTTGATTATCCTGCCTGATGAATACTGCCTTTTCTAAGTAAGGTCTCTTTATCTTATTAATGGAAAATGTGCTGTATTCATCCTTGATTCTGGAGAAATTGTCATAATCATACTCGCACAGTATGTTGATTACTTTTCCTGATTCTCCTGCTCTTGCTGTCCTGCCTATCCTGTGGACATAATCATTCGGGTCTTTTGGAAGGTCATAGTTATAAACATGAGAGACATTTTCAATATCCAGGCCACGTGCTGCCACGTCTGTGCATACCATTACAGAGACCTTTGCTTTGTCAAACAGATGGATTGTTCTTGTCCGCTTGTTCTGCGAAAATCCGCCGTGGATTGCAACTGCATTTATTTTGTTTGCCTTTAAATTCTTTGCAACAAAATCAGTATTCTTTCTTGTGTTGCAGAAAACCATAACCAGTCCTGAATTTTCTTTTTTCAGAAAATGAACCAGCAAAGATAATTTCATGTTTTTTGGAGTATCATAATAAACCTGTTTGAGCTTGCTGGGGTCAACATGTTTTCCTGCAAAAACCTTAATGGGTTTTATCATATACCTTCCTGCCATATCATTTATTCTTGGTGAGATTGTAGCAGAAAAAAATAAAGTCTGCCTTTTAGAAGGGCACGCTCTTATAATCTTCTCTACATCTTCTATAAATCCCATGTCAAGCATACGGTCTGCTTCATCCATAACCAATAACCTGATTTTTGAAGTATTAATTGTTCTTCTTTCAAGATGGTCCAGCAATCTGCCAGGCGTAGCAATTACAACTTCTGCCTTTTTCAGCTCCTCAATCTGAGGATTTATTGAAACTCCTCCATAAATAGTGATTATGTCCAGAAATTTCTTGTGAGCAAATTTTCTTAATGCGTTTTTAACCTGCTCAGCAAGCTCTCTTGTTGGTGTTAATATCAATGCCTGCAGTCCTGCTCTTGGGATTACCTGCTCTATAATGCCGCAGCCAAATGCAAGTGTTTTTCCTGAACCTGTTTCTGACTCGCCTATTACATCTTTTCCTGTAACAATATGAGGAATTGATTTTTCCTGAATCTGAGTAGGTTTAGTAAATCCTATCTCTCTTATAGTTGCAGTTAATTGATTGCTTAGTCCTAAATTTTCAAATATTTCCATTGTTTTTACCTCAAATCAGCACTTTTTCCAGAAAAAGCAAAATGTAATTTTTACAAACAAGTGCCCTCCCCTCTTATGCTATTTTTCGTTAATATTAATAAATTTTTAGGGTATATAAGTCTTTCGTTTATTATTTCTATTTGTCGTAAACAATATCTCCTTTGATTATTCCCCTATCCTCATATATCATAGTTAAAAGATTAAAGACAGGCTCCAGTTCAGCCGCAGCTTTGCTGTTAGGCATACCAGAATATGTTGCTTCTAATACAAATCTATATTCCCTTAGCTTAACTTCCTGAGCAATGTATTTCATTAATTCAGGGTCTCCTTTTAAATTATCCACTCCTTCAATCAAAGAAAGTTCCAGTTCTGATGGAGTTTGAGCAAGTTCACGAATTTTGGGTAATTCTGCTTCTATCTCTTCTTTAGATGCATTACAATCAAAAAATCCATATGCTTTACCAATTTTTTCAGATATTCTTGAATTATAGTCTTCTTTACTAGGATGAACTACCTGACCTCTTCTATTAGTAAAAGACATGTCTCTTGGAAATTCTTTTTCGTGTGTCATATTATAATTATGTATTATTAATATATAAATCTTTCTATTGTTACTACTTATAAGATACAATAAACCAAAAGGTTTAAATAGTAATATAATTTATAATTAAATTATGGCAAAGATGAAAGAAGCAGAATTTTATGGAATAAAGGTCTCTGTTGAAGATGTTCCTTTAGGACTTTATATTCTTAAGAATCAAGATAATCCCTATGAGGGTTTTGCTTATGGTGAGCATGGTATTTCTTATTTTGAATGGATTGCAAAACAAGTTCCCAAGGATGATTTTATCCAGACTTTAAAACAAATGATTGTTTGTGCCAAACAACAAATTAAAGATGATATTATAGACCTCTCTGATTCTATGACTTCTACACCAGAAACCAATAAGGAACATAAATTAAAGGCACTGCATAATACAGAAAGAGTTTTAAGCAAACTATTGGATGTTCTTTCAAAAAAGAAATGATTATCTATTGGTAAAACCAAGACTTAATTATCTTTATTTGCTTCATCCTGCCAGCAAATCATCAAGTGTTTTAGATGGGATATTAAGCACAGAAAATATCTTTTTTAATGCAGCACTTTTCCTTGGAAAGGACCTGCATTTCACATAGCTGGAAATATTCTGTCTTGGGATGCCTGTCTGTGCAGCAAGCCAGTACTGGCTTTTTTCAATTTCTCTTAACCCTTCTTTTATCAGCATGCTTAATCTCTGATATTTTGGTTTTTGCTTGTTTTTTTCAATCAAGTGTTTCCCGTATTCTTTTAATGATTCAAATCCTTTTTCTTTGGCAGCATGTTCATTATATTCTGTTTGTGACCCAAACCCTTTGGCTCTAACCAGATGGTCATAATATGCACGCAGGGAATCAAATCCATTCTTCTTTGCCAGATGCTCCATGTATTCTGTTCTTGAACTAAATCCTTTTTTCTTTGCCAAATGATTTAGATATTCTGTTCTTGAACTAAATCCATTTTTCTTTGCAAGCTCATTTTCATATGTTGTTAAGGATTCAAAGTTTCTTTTCTTAGCCAGATACTTTTGGTATTCATTCAGTGATTCAAACCCTCTTTTTTTAGCTCTATGTTCATTATATTCTTTTACTGATTTAAATCCTCTCTCTTTAATCCTGTATTTATTATATGCAGCTGGAGATTCAAACCCTCTTGCCCTTGCTCTGGTGTGAAAATAAGCAGTTGAATAAGAAACTCCTGTTCTTTTGGCTATCTCTGATATTGACATTCCTTCATCTTCATACATTTTCTGCATGGAGTTTTTGGCTTCTTCTGATAATCTCGGCATATGGTGTATAAAGAACTATTATTTTATAAACTTTTTTTGATTATGCCTGAGATTTGTGACAAATAAAGAAAAAGATTTAAAAATCAATCCATTTCAATTTATGATAATGACAGAAGAAAATAGTCTTGAAAAGCTAATGGAAGATGTTGATATGTTTTGCGAAGTAAGAGAGGAAGATAAAGATAAAGGATATGCTGTTATTGTCATGGTATCAAAAGACAAATCTCCTCTTAAACAGGGAATGGTGACTGCTCTCAGCACTGCCCTGCATTCATATGAAGCATGGGCTCCTGGGTTTGATGACCGCGTAGCCTTGTTTTCAGTTGTCAGGAAATATCCTTATTCTAGGGACAGAGAAGAAGTTGTAGAATTTGAAATGGCATTAGAGAAGGTAATGGAAAGGGCTGTTGAGACTCTGAAGGAGCAAGGCTCAATTTCCCCTGATTACAAGCTGTCTCCTGTAAACTTCTTTTATTTTGATTATCCTGCAGAAACAACAGATGCAGAAAATAAACCAATAAAGATTACTCCTGATGGATTTTCAAAAGTAATGCAATATTTGCTTGAATGCATACATCCTGAGGATACTGTAACAGTTAAAAAATATGAATAGAAAGGTTTATATAGTGATAAATCATTAAATATATTCAGAGGGAATGAAATGATTAAAAAAATAGAAATAGACGGAAAAGAATTTAGAGTTGATACATCAGCAGACCATAGGGTTGTTCTGGACAGCAGAGACGGAAAAGTACGAGTTCCAATAGACCTTGATAAATTTCTTGAGGGCGTAAGCCAGGAAAAAGGAGCAGCAGAAGTTGCAAATGAAATTTATCATAGATGTGAAGTAGTTCCTCAGAGCTATGATAGAGAGCCTACTCCAGAGAGTAAAGTTGCCCAGGGATATCATGGATTTAGGGGCAAAAGGAGATTTTAAAATAGATATTTCTGAAATATTTTCCTAATTTCTCTTGAAGAACTATTATCTTGTAACTTATCTATGAGCAAACCAGAATTTGAACTTATTATCTTTTATCTTGTCTAGCCTGCAGAATCCGATTCTTTCAAACTGGATGACGTCTCCGGGCTTGAGTTTTTTGATTGATATTTCTCCTAATCCTTTCTGGACTGTCTTGTCTGGCATTAGGAGTTCTATGTTTGCCAAATCTTTCTGAACAGGAAGCCAGTGCATAATCATCTCTCCTTTTTCCTTGTATTTTTCATATTCAGCAGAATCATAAGCAAAATTATTTCCTTTTCTTTTGAAATTCAGGCAGTCCATCAGCCTGTATAATTTATTTGATTTCATCTTGTCAAAATCTTCGTGGGTTATGTAGAATTTATCTGCTGTCTTAAAGCTTCTTTTGCCTCTGTTTTTATAATCAGGATGCAAATCAATCTTTATTTCCTGTGAAGGAGATTTTTCAATCTTTATCTCTTTTGGATTTGGAATAAAAAAATACCTGTTTGCCATTGGCTCAATTACTTCCTTATTATATGCATTTAATGATTTGTAAAATTCTTCTCCAGAAACTGTCTTGTCTGTTTCAGATACACCAACAGACAGAGAATACTTGATAAATGCATCTGGCTGGTATCCTCTTCGTTTTAATGCAAGAAGGAAAGGCAGGCGAATATCATCCCAGTTTTCAAATTCACCTTCTTCAATTCGTTTTCTTGTTTTTGTGCAGCTTACTTCCAGGCCTTTGAAATTTATCCTTCCAACATAAAGATGAATAGGCCATTTCTTGCCCAGATAATCAAAAACCCATCTCT
>JAHWIL010000147.1 GCA_019322545.1 Candidatus Woesearchaeota archaeon | reverse complement strand
ATATTCAAGGTTGATTCTGCTTGCATCAGTCATTCTTTGGTCAATATCATAGCCAACTGGCTTTAAGCCAATCAAGCCAGCTTCAACAAGTATTCCTCCAACACCGCAGAAGCAGTCAAGAATAATTCCCTTCCTTATTCCAGTAAGATTAACCATGGCCCTGGCTAATTTTGGATTTAAACTGACAGGATGAAATCCAGGCTTGAGATGAGGTTTTCTTAAACCAAATTTCTGCTCAAGCTCGCGTCTGTCTATTTTCCTGACATAAGCCAAGCGTTTTAGAAAATTAAAATCCAGATTTGTATCAACAAGCATCTTATTTCCATCAAGTTTGTATTTTTTTGCTCCAGTAACTGCAAGGACCTCTGCAACAGCAAGCTTGATGTCTTCTTTTGAAAGTAGTAGAATTTTTTCCATACTGAAACAAAATGTTTTTAAACTATTAAAATATTTGCAAATTATGCCAAGAGGACGACCTGTTAAATCACAAATAAGGCAGAATGTGATAGAAATTCTTTATTTCATAAAGCAGGGCTACGGCTATGAGATATACAAAATCTACAGGGAAGTGTATCCTCCAGTTACATTAAGGAGCATTTACTATCACCTGAGAAAAGGCACAAAACTGGGAGAATTCAAAATCCATAAAATAAAATCAGAAAAAGGAAACTACTCTTGGGGTCCTGAAGCAGAAAAAATATATTATGCTCTTGGAAAAAGGGCAAAGCCCAAAGCAGATATAAAAGTTAAAAAATTCTTGGAAACTTCAAAATCAAAGAGTTTGAAGAGTCCTGAGTCCTTGATTCAGAAGAAGAAAAAGAAAAGAAAGAAAATCACTTAATCTTCAGATGATGCCTTAGAAGTGGAATATTAAATCCGACAACAATCTCTCCGTCTATATCAGTAACAGGAACTCCCATCTGTCCTGTTTTCTCAAGCATCTCTTTTTTTGCGTTCTCATCAGTTCCAACATCCTTTATCTCAAACTCAATATTATGTTCTGTTAGAAAATCCTTTACTTTGTCGCACCAAGGGCATTGGTTAGTTGAATAAACAGTCACTTTCATTTTTTTGCCTCCCTGATTCGTTGTTTTGCAATCTCAATTCCTGCATCATGCGGTTTAATTCTTTTGGTTTGCGCATGTTCTATAATAAGTTTTGTATTTTTGCGCACTTTCTCCTCAATCATCTTAAACGTCTCGTCTTCATTTCCTCCGATATGCTCAACATAAGACGAAATCACGCCTCCTGCATTTGCAATCATGTCAGGAACAACAAAGATTCCCCTTGAATGCAGAATCTCTTTTGCAGAATCTGTAATTGAGATATTTGCACCTTCAACAATCAATTTTGCCTTTATCTTATCAGCATTATCTTTATTTATGACGTCTGCAATAGCTGCAGGAATAATAATGTCAGCATCAAGTTCAAAAACCATTCTGCCGTCCAAAACCTCTCCTTCATTATAATTAACAACACTTCTTGTTTCTTTTTTAATTGAAATTAATTTTGAAACATCAAGTCCGCCAGGATTGTAGATACATCCTTTTGAATCAGAAACAGCAATAATAGTATATCCTATTTCTGCAAGAAATTTTGCAGCAAACTGCCCAACATTTCCAAAGCCCTGTATTGCAACATTTTTTCCAATGCCAAGAGATTTAGCAGCAACGTCTGCTGAGTGTGCAACACCAAATCCAGTGCTTCCTAATTCGTGGGGAAGCCCTCCCATATCAGCAGGTTTCCCGGTGCATGATTTCATAGAGCTATTTGCCTCGGCAAACCATTTCATTTCCTTTTCCCCGCAGTTGATATCAGGGGCAGCAATATATTGTGAAGGGCATACTGGCTTTAATGCTCTTGAAAATGCCTCAACTTTTTTCTTTTTCTCGTCCAGTGAAATTCCTTTCTCAATAATAAGGCCTGATTTTGCTCCTCCAAAAGGCAGTTCAGCTAATGCGCACTTCCATGTCATTGTTCTCGCAAGCCTGAAAACCTCTTCTGCGTTAACACCAGAAGTCATTCTTATCCCCCCTTTGCCAGGTCCGAGAACAGTATTATCTATAACAAGAAAACCATGCATGCCTGTATCTGCATCACTAACCTCAAGAATCTTCTCTGGTCCAAATTCATCATGCTCTATCATTTGCAGTGATTATTAAAAATGGAGATATATAAAGTTTTATATTAAATGAGGGAGAATAAAATTTGCCAGAAGCAAAAACAGGCAAAATAAGCTTATGTATTTCCATATCTTCATTGCTTCTGTCTGGTTTTTAAAGAATTTTGACAAGCTTACAAGAAGTATCCTTCCGCCGTCAAGAGGGCCCAAAGGAAGCAGATTTGCAAGACCTATTCCTGAGCCAAGTATCATAACCCAAGTAAGGAAATTAATCAGCACAAATAAAATCTTTGGAAAAAAGCTGTCATGATAAGCAGATACATTAATTCCAATAAGTGCATTGCCTTCATTCTGTGGGTCAGAAATTGTCTTTAGATGATAATCCTTGGTTTCTGAAGACAGGACAATATCCTCATTAACACCAACTTCCAGTATTGACTCCTTAAAATCATTGATAGATAACAAAGAATCGCCGTTAATTGCAGTAATAATCTCTCCCTGTTCAATTCCTGCAATATCTGCTGGAAGGCCTTCAGTTATTTTTTCAATCTTAACGCCGTTGATGCCCATTGCTGAATACCATGGAAAAAATAAAAAAGAAATAAGCAAAAATGCAACAACAGCCATCAATATATTTGAAAATGAGCCGGCAGCAAGCATGCTCAGCTGCTTTCCTTTTGGCGCCTTTGAAAGTTTTTTCTCGTCTGGTTCAACAAAAGCAAGCGGAAACAATAAAAACATGCCGATACCTGAAGATTTTACTTTTATTTTATGCGCTCTTGCAATTATTCCATGAGACATTTCATGCACAAAAATAATAATAAAAAGCGCGCTTATCCCGTACCAAAACGGAACAAAAAAAGCTGAGCCAGGAATCCTGACACCAGGAATAACCAAGGCAATAGCTGGTGCTGATGGTGAAGGCCAGAAAAGCATTTTTATAAAATTAAAAAGCAGAAATCCAAACATTGAAATCATGCCGATAAAGCCGATAACAACTCCAATATAGCCCATAACGCCCAGGAATTTTGGAAATCTCTTCCCAATCTTGTCCCTGGTCTTTAGTCCAATCTTTGTTTTGTAAAGATATGAGACATAATAATTGATGCTGAGTTTTTTTCTGAATATGATTATTAATAGAATAATAATAGAATAGAATATAGCAATAGATATTAAATTCCCATCCATTCTTATCAAATCACTTCTTTTTTACAGGCCTTAATGCCTTATATCCGCATTTTCTGCAGCTTATTTTTTCAAGCCTTATCTTCATCGGCGGAGCTTTTATTTTAGTCTTGCATCTCTTGCAGACAAATACATTCTTGAACATTCGCTTTTCAGCTTCTTTGAACTTTACCATTTTTTTATCCCTTAACCTGCTTCATAACTTTTTCTCCTAGTATTACCCAATAAAGGACATTTACCCCTTCAACAGCATCTTTTTTTAATTCTTCCGGTATTTTTAAGTCAAATGTCTCATAT
>JAHWIL010000146.1 GCA_019322545.1 Candidatus Woesearchaeota archaeon | reverse complement strand
ATATGCCCCATGTATTGTTCTCAGGCCCTGCAGGCATAGGAAAAACATCTCTGGCTTTGGTTATAGCAAGACAGCTATTTGGGGAACAGTGGAGGCAGAATTTCCTGGAGCTTAATGCATCAGATGAAAGAGGAATTGATATTATAAGAAACAAGGTAAAGAATTTTGCAAGAACCAGAGCAATAGGAGAAGTTCCATTCAAGATAATATATCTTGATGAATGCGATGCATTGACCAGAGAAGCACAACAGGCCTTAAGAAGAACTATGGAGAATTATACCCAGACAACAAGATTCATCCTTTCCTGCAATTACAGCTCAAAAATAATTGACCCAATCCAGTCAAGATGCGCATTATTCAGGTTCAAGCCCCTGAGCAAGGAGGAAATAGTTGAGATAATAAATAAAATAGAAAAACAGGAGTCATTAAAAATAAATCCAAAAGCAAAAGACGCGCTATACCAGATAACAGAAGGCGACTGCAGGAGAGTTGAAAATTTGCTTCAAAGCTCAGCAGCAATCTCAGACAACATAACAGAAGAAATCATCTTTTCATTGGCATCTGTTGCAAGGCCAAAAGAAGTAAAGGAAGTTCTTGAGCTGGCAACAAATAACAAATTCATAGATGCAAGAAATCTTCTTTTGAATGTAATGCTCAATCATGGGTTGTCAGGATTGGATATAATTAAACAAATCCAAAGAGAAATCTGGAATCTGGATATTGAAGGAAAATCAAAAGTAAAACTAATAGAAAAATGCGGTGAAATAGAATTTAGGATGACAGAAGGAAGTGATGAGTATATCCAGTTAGAATCTCTGTTAGCCCAGTTTGTTCTTGAAGCAAGCAAAATTTAACTGCCTGCATGCCTGACAGTTAAAACCTTGTCAATATATTCCCTATAGCCGTATCTTAATTCAATGCTTATCGGCTTTTCATAATCTCCTCTTGCTGCAGGAAGCTGTGGTGTTGTGCAGGTAATGTCTCTTTGTCCATTATACAGAGTCACATAGCCCTCAGTTGTTCCTCCTGCAATGCCTGAGCAGGTAATCCCTGAAATGCCTGTATTAACTCTTGCATAAACCTTATTCTGTTTTGCAAGCTCTGTTCCGCACTCACTTCCTGTCTGGTAAACTGCTCCAGTTCCAACATGCTGTATTCTGAATGTAATTCCGATTCTGTCATTGCTAAAGACATTCT
The DNA here is from genome assembly GCA_019322545.1 of Candidatus Woesearchaeota archaeon. Taxonomy (GTDB): domain Archaea; phylum Nanobdellota; class Nanobdellia; order Woesearchaeales; family JAHWIL01; genus JAHWIL01. The sequence continues at coordinate 3,437 of JAHWIL010000146.1, read as the reverse complement.
CAGTTAATGAAACAACATGAACAGGAGCTCCGGAATTTTCAACATCTTTTTCTCCCTGCGGTTCGCATACAGGAGTTTCTCCGCTTCTTCTTGTAATTCCAATTAAATCTTCAAGAACGCAAATCTTTGAGTTAATCTTTGTTCCATATTCATAGCAGGCAGATGCCCTGATATTAAAATCAGCTTTTCCAGTTATAGTATCTGTATACTGGAATCCTGGAAAATCAATAACATCAATAGTTCCCTGCAAGACTCCTCCTGCCGGGTCTGGATGTTTTCCAGCCATTGGAATTGCGCTGTCTTTTGATAAAAATGCAAGGTTCTTTCCAAAATCAGAAGGGTCTATCCCGCTTATTGTTATTGTCAGGTCAGCAGGATTCTCAATATCCCATTCTCCTATATTCTCAATCTTAATGCTCATGTCAAACATTGATTCAAAATCAAAAACCTCTGAAGGAGGTGCATTTTCAATAAATTCCAGAACAAGCCCGTCAGAGCCTCCGACAAATGCCTCAAATTCTTCTTCTACTTCCTCTTCCTTGCAGCCAGTGATAAAGACGGCTAATATAAGAATCAACAAAACAGTGAAAATTTTTTTATTCATTTTCTCTTCCTCTTTTTTGATAAATTAACTCTCAAGGTATATAAATCTTATGGAGTTTTTACTATTGTAACTTCTTTTATTATTGAATCCATGTAATTATAATAGAGGTCAATATTTAGCACCTTTGTTTGTGCAGTCATCACAGGAGAAACCTCAAATGTGCAATATATTACTGCCTTGTTGTCAACAAGCTGGACTTTATTTGAATTGTCTCTCTGTGGATAACAAACACCCTGCGAACCACCCATGCTTATAACATAATTCACAATATCATAGTCTCTTGGTTCAAGATAACCAGGACAGTTTCCCAGATTTGTATTGTAGTCAAAAACCACGCCTCTCCTCCCTGCTGTCTTTGTTTTGCCTCTATCAAAAATACTTGTTCCGCCTGTTATAGGCGCGCCTTTGTTTGAAATCTGAATCTTGAACATAACTTTGTTTTTTGCCATATTAACATCAACCCTGTCAACAGAAACAGGAGAGCCCTGCCCTCCAGTTAGTGTAACATCCTGCACACTGCATGCCCTGTCAATGTTTCCTATCTCATACAAATGAGGGTCAATGCACACAACAGGCCGTGCAACTGTTTTGTATTCATAGCATGCAGTCACCATAAAGCTCTGGTCAAGAAAGTCAAGTCCTTCAGGCAAAAGAAATGAATAATCAGTTGAAAATTCTGCAGTTGCATAACCTCCTTCTGGATTATATGTGCTTTTTGGTTCAAGCAAACCGCAGGCAATGCTTTTTGGAAGCCCTATTATTATGCTTTCATCATAACCAGAAAGATATAATGAGCATCTTGTTCCAGATAAATCTGATATTCCTTTGTTTGCCAGCCCAACAATCATGCTCAACGGCTCAGTGTCATAAATCTTGTCAGGGGGATTATTTTTCAGAAAAGTCATTACAAGCCCCTGAGTCCCGGAATATATTTTTTCCTGTGAAACACCCTCAGCATCAGGTGTCTTTCTGATACTGCATCCTGCAGAAAACAGAACTAATAAAATTAGAATAATCAATACAGCCTCTTTTTTTCCCATGCCCATAATATATCCAGCCAATTTATTTAAGTGTTTCGTTTTAATCAACAAACCCCATTATCCTGATTTTCTTGTCTAAAATTATCTTATATTTGTATGAAAGGCTTGCAGTTAATGGAACCTTCCTTGCCCCAACTCCTTTCTTGACAATAGCAGAACAGTGAATCTTTTTTTCTTTCCTTCCATCAAGCCTGAATTTTTCAGTATTGCATTTTAGTTCCTGTTCAGATAATCTCGCAGAATCAACAAAAACATCTCCGATAATTTCACCGTTTCCTTTATTTGAGACATAGATTATAAATTCAACTTTTAAATCATCATCACGAGGGGTTATAATCTCCTCAATCTGGGTTATTGCAACAGGCGCTCCCTGTCCTCCTGAAAAAACAGCTGGCTTGACCTCGCAGACATCTGTTGTTTTTGAAATCTTGAATGTGTCTGGATTAATGCACATGACCTGGCTTGCATAAGTTGAGTATTCATATTCAGCACTTGCAGTAAATCCAACTGGCTCTTCCTCATCACCTTCTGCAAAATAAATGTTTCTTCCGTGGAAATTCATAATCATGTAATCTCCTTCAGGATAGCCCGGGCTCTTTCCTGCAAGAGTTATCACTTTTTCCTTTTCCATCATTTCAATATAATCAGGGTCAAATCCAGTAATCCTGACAACGCTGTTTTTAATATCCTCTGCTCCGAGATTTCTCAATTCAAGCCCGATAACAAACTCATTTTCTTTCCAGATTTCATCAGGAGGAAGCCCTTTGATAAAATTCATTACAAGCCCACTGGTTCCTTTGTGATAATCAATTATTTCAATAGGACCAGTTGCCCTTCTTTGCATGCATCCGGAACTAACCAAAACAATTACAAGACAGGCAAACATAATTAACTTTTTCATGTTATAATGCTCGGCATGACTTTAAATCCGACTTTCCCCTCAATCTTATATGAATATTCAAGAACTGATTTAAAACTCCGTTCAGTTGCATCTTCTGTATTCCTGAGTTCTTCTGGAATAATCAAAAAGCAGGCAAGCAGAGGAATTTTTTTATCTTTTCCATATTCCTGCAGATTAATCTGCTTTAGTTTTTCGGCATTTTCAAAAACAAGCTCATTGCCATAAACCCCGAAGTCCCTACATCCAGAATAATCAGCATCAATGTCTTCCGGAAGCTCAATACTAATTCTCTTGATGTCTGTGATAAATCCGTCTGCTTTGTTTATGATATTCCCTATTATCGGCTGTTCTTCCTGGTCTTTGATTATCGGAGTCTCAATGGGAGTTCCTATCCCAAAAGCAAATGCAGCAAATTCCTCAGCCCCTCTTGACGGCTCCTTTGTTTCCAATGAATGAAGCCCTCTTAATTCATCAAGCCGTTTTGAGTTTCTTTCATTTCCTACAAATAACCTCTTTAATCTTGAAATTGTTTCAATATTATCTATTTTTGCCTCAAAAATAGCATAATACTGCCCGCTGTTTTCAAAAGCATAAGGGCTGCTGCATGTGACAGTTATTGGGTCTGACTTTCCGGAAATAGTATAGCTTTGTTTTGGTTTTACCTCCCCTGCATATTCTTTTCCTGCAGTCTTAAATCTGCATGACAAATCAATAGTCATTTGTTTCTGCGGGCTTTCAGCAATCAGCTGAACCGGAATTGGCTGGGGAAATGCCTGCTGAACCTCAACAGGAAACCCATCTGATTTTGTAAACTCAACTTTTACATATTCCTTGATGCTCTTATCCTCTTTTCCATCAACTTCAAGGTCTATTTCAATGGGATGCATCAGGT
>JAHWIL010000145.1 GCA_019322545.1 Candidatus Woesearchaeota archaeon | reverse complement strand
TTTATTTTAGAATTCCCTCTAAAACCTTCAATCTGCCTTTTCTGCATCAAAACAGAATTCTTAATCAAATCACCAGGAGAATCAATCTCTCCCTTTATCTCTTTCCCTTTAGTATATTCTATTGGTCTCCAGCAAAACAAGCATTTGTTTGAGCAAAAACCAATAGAAGGCGACATCTGGCAGCATCTATGGGTTTTAATTCCATAAAACTTTTGCTTATAGCAAAAACCATCTCCAAGAAGTGATTTTTTTGTCCATGAGCAGATTTTAACAGCGCTATGCCTGCCGATAAATGCATACTTCTGCTTCTCTAATAGCTTCTTTAGTTCTGCCCCAATCATAACACAAAAAACCACCAAAAACTATATAAATGTTTATTAAAAAGATAAATTAATGAAAACATTCAAAGAGAGTTTAGGTGAATTAAAAAATTCTGAATTATTCAAAAACTGGAAAAAGAAAAATCCGGAATCTTTCTTAAGCTATGGTTTTGCAGCTATCCCAAAACTGGAATTCTGGAAGATTGGTTTCTATCATCCAGATAAAGACATATTAACTTCCTTTATTGTAGAAAACGAGATAGAAATAGAAGGAGAGGAAAAGGCATTTAAAAAAGAGCAGACAAAAATAAAAAAGCTCAATACAGCCAAAATAAAAACAAATCATAAGGAAATACTAAAAACAGCAGAAAAACTACAGAAAGAAAAATATAGAAATGAAAATCCAAAGCAGATTATAATGATAATCCAGAATCTTGCAGAACAAGGGACTATCTGGAATATTACATATGTCACAGAAACAATAAGCACCCTGAACATAAAGATATCAGCAGAAACAGGAAAAATCCTGAGCCATAATCTGGTAAGACTGTTTGAGTTTAAAAAGTAATTTGCGCGGCAAATAACTCCAATATATATGTTTAACAACAAAATAATTTATAAACAAAAATAAGTTCTTAAATTCTTAGGAAAACGGGGGTTTTGCATATGAACTGGCCGGCTGTAGAAGGCCGTTATGAAATCGGAAATCTTGAATCGCCTGTTGCTGTCTGCACAAATGCAAGCATAGAAAAGATTAAGCTTGACATGGAAAAGATTGCGATAATTGGAAAGTGCGTGACAGAAAACATAGGAATTGAAAAGATAATTAAAAATATAATTGCAAAACCAAGCATAAGATTTCTTATTGTCTGCGGAAAGCCAAGCAAAGGGCATTTTGTAGGGCAGGCATTCTCCTGTCTGAAACAAAACGGAACTGACTCTGAAAAAAAGATAATAGGAGCAAAAGGAAACATGCCGTTCCTAAAGAACATCACAGACGAGGAAATAGACCATTTCAGGCAGCAGGTAGATGTGATTGATTTGATGGAAATAGAAGAGCAGGAAAAAATAATGAACCAGGTGGATGTTCTTCTTAAAAAAAACCCCGGGAAATTTGATAGAGACGCGCCAAAAACTGTAATCAATGAAATGCAGGCAGTAAAATATGAGGATTTTGTAGAAGACCCAAGCGGTTATTTCTTTGTTACCCTTGATAAAAACAGAAAGATGATTGTTATTGAACATTACAAAAATGGAAAACTAAGCAAAAGAATTATCGGAGATGATAATGAGGCAATCCGCGATACAATCTCAAACCTGAATCTCATCCAGGATTATGAGCGCGCAATGCAGCACGGCATTTATCTTGGGAGAGAGATATACAAGGCAGAGCTTGCGCTGAAAAATAATCTTGATTATGAACAGGATTCAGAGATTCATATTTCTCCTGCAAGGGAGAAGAGGTTAGATGAGGAAAAAAGAGGTGATAGTCCTCTTAAAGCAGAAAATAAAGGAGATGAATTTGATTTTTATGACTAACGAGGTGAAATAGATGGTATATACTCCAATAATAGTCCATGCAGAAACACTAAAAGAAGCATGGGAAAAAGCATGCACAACAATAATGGAAAAAGGACATGTTCGCTATGTCCAGGCTCCTGAATACCAGATAGAAACAAGGGACGCTCCGATGTTTATAGTAACATCAGAGCCATTTAAAGAGCCAAGAATATCAGAAAAATCAGACCTGACAAGAGAACATGCAGAAATGTATGCAAAAGATTTAATCAATGGAACTGCAAAAGAAAATGAAAACAGCTTTGATTATACTTATTTCAGCAGGTTAAGGTGCTATCCGGACTGCAAAGTAAGAGCATTTCTTCCGTCTGTCACAGAATCAGATGAAGATTTGATGAAAGAAGTTGAAAAGATTTCTCCGGAAAAAAAGTGCGTTGTCCAGAGGATTGACCAGGTTGAAAAAGTGATAAACATCCTTAAAAAAGACCCGACAAGAAGAACAGCAGTGATGCATACATGGATTCCATACAGGGATTTGATGAAATTCGGACCAAAGAGAGGGGAAACCTCATCTCCATGCCTGATGATTGCAT
>JAHWIL010000144.1 GCA_019322545.1 Candidatus Woesearchaeota archaeon | reverse complement strand
TTAAGAGGAGGGCATAAGAGGCCCATGATTAAAAAAGGAAGAAGACCAAGAAATTACAGCCAGAGAATGGACCTTGACAAATCATACCAGAGAATCGCAGAGGAAAGAGCAAACAAGAAATATCCAAACTGCGAGGTTTTAAACAGCTACTGGGTTGCAAAAGACGGCAGATATTACTGGTATGAGATAATTCTTATTGACAAGGCGCATCCTGCTATTAAAGCAGACAAAAATCTTTGCTGGATTGCTGAAAGACACCAGAAAGGAAGGGTTTTCAGAGGTCTGACAAGCACTGGCAAAAAATCCAGAGGCCTGAAGCACAAAGGCAAAGGTTTTGAGAAGATGAGACCAAGCAAGAAAGCTCATTATTAATTCTGTTAAAAAAAGCAAACCCAAGAGTTAATGTGGGGGAATTTAGAATTTTCCACCTCCTGGGTCGTTATATTTATTAAATAAGAACTAATATATAAAGCTTTCTATTTGTAATTACTTATTGGTAGTAATATTCATAAGGTTTATATATAAATATCCTATTATCTTATTATGAACAAAATTGTGGAAAAAAACCTTGAAAAAATGACTGTCAGGGGTAAAGGAAATATGATTGATTTGCTGTTTGGTGAAAGCTATGGAGGCAATGCAGGCACATGGCAGGATTATTCCTGTGCTGGTGCTAATTTTTTTTATAATCCTGTTACAGGAGAGATAATGTATTTTGAAAACATACAGCATGTTCCTAAGGATATTGTCAGAAATTATTCAGAACATATTTTCAGGCTGGCAGTCAAATTTCCAAAACGAAGGCACAGTATACTCAACCACCTTAAACATCTTATAGGAATGGAATGTGAAGGTTTCCATATAAAATACCAAATAATTGATTATTCTGCTCCTGAAGATGCAGCACCTGCTGCGCAAAGAAATCTTGAAGAGACAGTTAAGGTTTATAATGAAAGGCATGGCTTTAAGCTATGAATCAACTAATCTTATGCATTATTTTTTTCAGAGAAGAATCAACTGCAACAAACAGATTTCTTTCAACTGTAGACGAGGTGTTTACTTTCCCATTGTCTATTAATTTTGCATGGAGCTCAAACTTATTGTCGTGAATTGTCTTCATGCGGATGCTTAATTTTTCAAAATTATTAGACATATCAGATAATTTTCTTGCATGATTGCCTATAATCTTTTTAAGAATTATCATCATGCTTCTGTCAATGCTTCCAAAACCGCTGAGCTCAATGTTTCCCCCTAACTGCAAAGTGTCTTGTTCCATGATTTATGGATATGGTTTTTGAAAATCTAAAGAAAAAAACCACCCCTCCTGTTTTATTTATCTGTTAATATTATATATAAATCTTTGGTAAATAGCGATTAGAAAACTATATTCCAGTATACACTTTAGTGCAAAAAACCTAAAAGTTTTTATTTTATCGCAGTATTGAAAAGTGTATGAACATGCAGGTATTTATAAAAACATTTGGATGCGCTTTAAATAAATCAGATTCTGAGGCAATGGCTGGCTTGCTGAAAAAAGCTGAATTTGACATTACAGAAAATATTGATAAAGCAGATGTTATTATTGTAAATACATGCACTGTAAAGGGTCCGAGTGAAAAGAATTTTTTCAACTGCCTTAAGGATATAAAGAAACTAGGAAAACCAATTGTTGTTGCAGGATGCATTCCCCAGACAGACCCTGAAAAAGTAAGGGGATATAATCTGATTGGAACCTATGAAGTTAGCAGAATTGCAGAGGTTGTTGAAGAGGCAGTTAATGACAATGTTGTTGAGCTTGTTGCAGAAAAGCACAGCCAGAGATTAAACCTTCCAAAATCAAGAAGCAATAATATTATTGAGATTATCCCTATTTGTGCAGGATGTATGGGAGAGCCGTGTTCATACTGCAAGGTTAAGTCTGCAAGAGGAAATCTTTTTTCATACTACAAAAATGAAATTATTAAGCAGGCGGAAAATGCCGTAAAGGATGGAGTTTTGGAGATATGGATTACCAGCCAGGATACTGGCTGTTATGGAAAAGATATTGACTCCAGCCTTCCTGAGTTATTAAGAGAGCTTGTAAAATTAGAAGGAGATTTTAAGATAAGATTGGGGATGGCAAATCCAAATCATATTCTTGAATTTCTGGATGAATTAATTGAGATTTACAAATCAGACAGGATGTTCAAGTTTTTGCATGTTCCTGTTCAGTCTGGTTCTGACAGAATATTAAAACTAATGAAAAGAAAATACACTGCAGATGATTTCAAAAAAATAATCAGCAGATTTAGAAAAGAAATTCCCGGAATAACAATTTCAACAGATGTTATTCTCGGTTTTCCGTCTGAAGCAGAGGAGGATTATGACAAGACCAGGGATTTGATAAAATAAATCAAGCCGGATGTTATAAATATTTCAAGATTCTGGGCAAGGCCAAAGACAGCTGCAGCAGGGATGAAAAAGCAGGTCAGTGGAAGAGAGATAAAGAGAAGAAGCGCGCTTATGACAGATTTGTATCATAACATAGCGCGGATGAGAAACGAGAGATGGATTGGATGGAAGGGCGAGATAATTATTGATGAAAAAGGAAAAGACGATACACTTATAGGAAGAAATCTTGCATACAAGCCGGTTATAATAAAGGAAAAACTTAAAATAGGAGACAGAATAAATGTGCATATACGAAAAGCAACTTCATTTGATTTGAGGGGAGATTTAATTTGAAAGCAATTATCTTGGCAGGAGGATTAGGGGAAAGATTGAGACCTTTAACAGACATCACTCCAAAGCCGCTGCTGCCAATAAATGGAAAGCCAATCATGCAGTATGCTATTGAAAATCTAAAGAAGCAGGGCATAACAGATATTGTTCTTGGAATAAGCTATCATGCAGACAAGATAAAGGATTATTTCAAAGATGGCTCAGAGCTTGGAGTTCATATTGAATATTCTATTGAAGAAACTCCTCTTGGAACAGGGGGTGCTGTAAAGCAGGCTGCTGAGAATATCAATGATACTTTTGTTCTTTTATGGGCAGACAATCTCACAGATATTGATTTTAATAAGATGATTGATGTGCATAAAAGAAACAATGCGCAGG
>JAHWIL010000143.1 GCA_019322545.1 Candidatus Woesearchaeota archaeon | reverse complement strand
CCTCCAAGATAATTAGAATAACCCACAAATAACATAAAGAACCCTATTAAGAATGAAACATGCAGTTTTTTAATGTTTTTCAGGGATAATATCATTCCGAAAATAACAAATATTGCACTTAATCCAAAGAACTTAATGTAAACCCCGGGATAGCCATAATGCTCATCTGTTATAGGCTCTCCTATCTTAAACAACCCTCCACTTGTTGCATGGGAAGCGACTCCCATCATTGGAACTAATATAAAATATGATGCTATAACTAATGAAATAATTCCTGCTAAAAATAGTTTCTTAAACATGCTCTTACTTGCTTTTCTTGTTATCAGATTAAGAATAAAATATATGCCTATGAATCCCATGATAAAAGCAATTTCTGGGGGATGAGTACAGACTATTCCTGCAATAAACAGTGCCAGAAGAAAATATGATTTTTTTTCTGATAACCTAGTTACTGCCCAAAATGCTGCTATCATGAACATGCAACCCATTGTATATCCCCACTGCCCTAAAAGAAATGCACTATAGAATTTCCCAAAAAATATATATGACATAAGGGGCACAGAAAGTATTGCAATATTTTTATTATACTTTCTAATTATAAAATACATTATAAGCGCAGAGACGACAGCAAAGAAATATACCATGAATATTAGTGCATCATATGCCTCTAAACCAGACAAATGAGAAAACATTGCCATATCCTGAATAATTACAGGAGCATACCATGCCAATGTGTCATTAAACCCTGCACTCATGTATGGCGGGAAATATTTGTAATTTCCAGTTTCTTTAATTCCTTCAACAAAAGAGGTATCCTGAACAGCATCTGAAGAAAAATAACCTATAGGACTATCATGGGAAATGACATGCCCTGATAAAACTCCATATCCTGTCCATAAAAATATGATGAAAACAACTATTAGAAAGATAATTTCAGCATTTATTTTTATATTTTTAAGTCCCATTCTTTTTTATAATATTTATTACAGCTTCAGCAAATTTATTTATATTTTTTGGTTCTATGAGCACTCCATTTTTCACAACTTCTGGATGAGAGCATAAATCAAATGCCACAACTTTTTTCCCGCATTCCTGCGCTTCTACAGCAGGCATATCAAAACCTTCCCATAATGTTGCAGTAGTATAGACCTCTGAGGCAGCATAGAATCCAGGAAGTTCTTTGTCTGGTACAAAATCAGTGAATATTATTGCATCTCTATTTATTTTTTCAGCAAGCTTTTCAAGTTCTTTTGCATATTTTCCAAATGTCTTTTTTCCTACAATCAGAAGTTTTGCATCCGGAACTCCCTTTAATACAAGATTGAATGCTTTGATAAGGAGGTGTATTCCTTTATGGGGGGATATTCTTCCTACATAAAGGCACATAGGACTATTTCCCAGATTGTACTTTTTTCTTACTGCATCCCCGTTTATTCCCTGATGAAACCGGATTTTATCAATATCAATGTATTTGACAATGCTGTCAAGTCCTGTTTCTCTTTTAAGCTCTTTCTGCATAAATTTGCTTATTGATATAGCACCATCTGCGTTGCTTATGCTTTTTTTTACATAATGCAGAAATAGCTTCAGATATATCTTTTCACCTAATTTTTTAAAGAGTCTGGGATATGCTACTCCAGCGTTCCAGTAAGTGTATTTTATATTGTATTTTTTCTTTGCTTTGTATGCAAGCCACGTCAATGGATAAAAATAAGCTATGATTCTATCATAATCTTTGAGCATCTTTGAATATTTTTTAATCTTAAATATATCCAGGAAGAAGAATAATCTGTATAATCTTTCAAGTACAGAGTTTTTTGGCATGCCCATTTCAATGAGTTTTGCCCTTTTTGGCTTCATATCTGCTTTTAATGTAAAGATTGTAACTTCATTTCCTTGGTTTATATACTCTTCACTATCTAATGCAACAACCCTGTCAATTCCGCTGAATTCAGAGAACGTGGGGGTTAATAATGCTATTTTCATATTAATAATGCATAATCTATCAAATTTAAAAAGGTTTTGGGAAAGAAATAATTTCATCTCAGGCATTATTCTACCTTAATCCATTTAGGAAATAGGTGAATAATTCTACTGCCCCTATAGATTATTTGTAATGATAATGTGGGATCTTTAAACATATTCTTAAAATGCTTTATCTTTTCTTTAGGATACTTTAATCTATAAACAAATTTGCCTTTTTTAAGACCTTTATTATCTAACCAGCTTGGCACATCATAGTTTAATTCAACAATCATATTATTTTCTATTTTACCATCTATTAAAGACTTGATATTTGCTGTTTCTACATATTTTTTAATATCTATCAAAATCTCATGGGGTAGTAGCTTAAAAGCTTCTGTAAAAGCAACTTCCAAAAACTTATCATAATATTTGGATATTATATTACACTTATATTTCCTTAAAAGATTATCTCCTCTTATTCCATCCATCAAATCTTGAAAATTGTCTTTATCGTTAAAAAATTCTATAAGTGATTTTCTGGAATCAAAAAGTTCTTCTTTTGTTTCTTTAATAAAATTGAGATATTCTGAATAAATCTCTTTGCAATTTTTTAGTTCATTACTGAGGTTAAATACCCATTCAGAAAGTTCAATACTATTCTCAATTAGAAATCTCTTTAAGGGCACTAACTCAGTAGAATTAAAAAAAGAACTTATTGTAAAACTAAGCTCCCTTAATTCAAGATAATCCTCAAAAGACATGTCCTTTGTTCCAACTATCACTTCTTCAGTATCAAATATTTTATTGTTATCAATTAAACTGAATTGTCTAGGAACAATCCTATGTTTAATAACATACTTATATTTATTTTTGAACTCATCTGAAGCTAAAGGTGTTCCGTTCAATTTCATT
>JAHWIL010000142.1 GCA_019322545.1 Candidatus Woesearchaeota archaeon | reverse complement strand
CAGGCTGGATTCCTGGCAGACAGAACAGCTTTCTGAACACCTCAATGCCTGTGATTACTGCTTAAGGTATCTTGCACGTGTAATCCTCCAGGAAAAAGATTCAGAGCCCAACCCGGTTTTAAACCAGTCCTATTAAAAACAAAAGAATCACAGAAAATTGTCAAGAAATTTAATGATTTGAGAGGCTGGAGCACTCCAGAGCATATAACCAAAATATTTATTAAATCTTTATTCTTTATTCTTAATATGGGGTTATTTAATAAAGGAAAAAAGGAAAATCAAAGATATGCCCAGATTAGGGAGCAAATTCGTACAAAAGCAATAGAGCAAGCTCAGGAAAGGGGAATTAACATTCCTTCTGAGCCCATTAAAATTGCTGAAGCTACTGATATTTCTGGAAAAAGAGAATACTATGATTATTTAGATATTGCAAATTTTCTCTTGGCAGAATATCCTACTGAATTAGGGTTTTATGTGGCAAATGCATTTACAAACCTTGCTTCACGCTTAGGTTATGACCCGTTTGGAAAGATTATGCTCGCAGTGCAATATACAGATAAATTAGCCGGGTCTCCTATTATAACCCGAGTTTCTTTTATACAGGAACATCCTGAATTTTATAAATTTATGACAGAGAAGGATTGTCCTGAAAGAACAGACAAAGCTCTGGATTTTTTAGCTGCTGCAGTTTTTCAATTTAAGGATGCTGGGGCTGCCAGAAAAGTATTTCCTACTTTGTTTCCTGTTCCAGAACTGGAAGAAGGTGTAAAAGAAAAATTATATTCAATTGACCAAATGGTTGCAAAATATATTATACAATAGACTTTTTATAAAAACCTTTTAAATTTATTATTCTTATCAACAAGGATGTTTTTTGGCTTGATTTTTTTGTTTGTTAATTCAAAACCAAGGATGATAATCTCTTCGCCAGGTTTTATTAGATGTGCAGATGCACCATTCATGCAGATTTTTCCGGTTTTTTTGCCTTCAATTATGTAAGTTTCTAATCTTGCACCTGAGGTATTGCTTACAACCAGGACTTTTTCACCTGGCAAAAAACCAGCTTTTTTTATCAGAGTTTTGTCAATAGTAATGCTGCCTATATAATTTAAGTTGGCTTCAGTTACATTTGCTTTATGAATCTTAGACCTTAGCATCCATCTCATAATCAAAGTATAAGCCATGGAATTTATTAATTTTTCTTAAATCAGGCCATTTTTGGGGATTCAGTTATCTGCTTTTAACCATATTCCCACGTCTCATTCAAAAAGTCATACACCCCCACTTGTCCACCAAAAAGCACAGTCTTTTCTCTGGCAGAGTCATAAGCCATTGCAATCTGGCCTCTTGCTGAAGGGGCATTGTCTGGATATACCTGTGTCCAGTCTGTTCCATTATATTCCCAAGTTTCATTGTTGAAATCACAACCTTGAGAAGATTCTCCTCCAAAGAGAACAACTACATTGCGAGAAGAATCATAAACCATATTAAAGCTATACCTTGGTGAAGGTGCATGTTCAGTAAACTTCTGTGTCCAGTCTGTTCCATTATATTCCCATGTTTCATTATTAACTATAGAAGGATATAGATATCCACCAAAAAGTACAGTTACTTCTCTTACAGAGTCATAAGCTAGTTCCATATGCATCCTAGGACTTGGTGCTGTTGTAGTTGTTATTTCAACCCAGTCTGTTCCATTATATTCCCATGTATCATTCATACTATCAACACAATCTCCATAACAACCCCCAAACATGATTAATTTTTGCCTTTGAGAATCATAAGTCATATCAGAAGCCATACGTGCAGGAGGACTGTTTGCAGGAGATTCTTCTGTCCAGTCTGTTCCATTCCAAGACCAAGTATCATTATAATAATTCCATCCGTCTTCAGCATCAGCTCCACCAAAGAGCATAATTAATTTACGAGATGAATCATACGCCATATTATGAACATAACGACCATGAGGCCTATTTTCAGGAGACATCTTTGTCCAGTCTGTACCATCATATTCCCAAGTATCATTATACCAACCTATCCCATATCCTTGTCCGCCAAACAACACAGTTACTTCACGGTCAGAATCATAAGTCATTGCAGGGTATTGTTGTGATGGTGGTTGGTTTGCTGGAAATTTTTGTGTCCAGTCTAATGGTATATCTATACTTATGTTTCTCTTTTCAGAAATAGCTGTATTAGTTCCATCACTGCAATTAATCCACCAGTCATAAT
>JAHWIL010000011.1 GCA_019322545.1 Candidatus Woesearchaeota archaeon | reverse complement strand
ATTTTTTATTTAATTTGTCAAAGAGATAACGAGAGCCCTGCATTGCCCATAGCTTTGATTCTCCAAAAGAAATCATTTGTGATATTAATTGTCTTATTTGCTCATCATAACCAAGTCTGTATAATCCTAATAATCCAGTAATGTTTGTTATTAAGTTGTCTTCATGCTGAGCTGTTAATCTTTTAATCTTTTTAATATTAGAGAAGTCTTTTTTTAATTTAATAACTTCTTCATCTACCTCTTTTTCAAATTTTTTCATTTTATTTAGCAAACAATCTATGCTTTTCTTTCAAATCTTTCGCCATTGAAAATCGGAGATTTTCGAGTTTACAAGCAAAGCTTGTAACCATTTGTAAGCGATGTGGGTCTTTGAAATGCTTTGCATTTCCAACCCTTCAAGCAAACTTGAAGTTTCGCTTCGCTCAAGCCCATGAACTTCATTCCATCATCCTCCTCATCAACGGGTGCATATCCATCATGTGCTGCTTTGCAATCTCTTCATACAGCTTATAGACAATCATAACTGTCAGCAGTATTCCAGTTCCCCTGCTTAATGCTCCTGTCAAGTCGGCAATTCCCGCGAGAAAACCAACAACAACTGCCCCCATGATAGTTAATGGCCAGATATACCTGTTTAATAATCTTTCCAATATGCGCTGGTCTTTTCTAAAACCAGGAATCTGCAGTCCAGACGCCATAATCTGCTCTGCCTGGCTTTTTGCATCCATTCTCGCTGTCTGCATCCAAAAAATACTGAACATAACAGAGCCTCCAATCATTATCAGCAGAAATACTGCGCCATGCATCAAATCAGCCACAACAAAATTTCCTCTTATCAGTTTGCTTACAATATCAGGTGAATTCAGCCACAGCACAAGCCCTTTTACAGGGACATTTCCTGAAAATTCTCCAAGCCACATTATCCCCTTGCTTTGCAGCAGTCTTGCAACCAGCTGTATATTGGCAAGCAGCGCTGCAATTAAAATAACAGGGATATTGCTTGTATAAATAAAATTAAGAGGCCACCTTATCCCATGCCCCCTGATTCTTCCAAAGGACAAAGGAATCTCTATCTTCATCGCCTGCCCGTAAATAGATATCATAAATACAAAAACAGTGGACACTATCCCTGCAAGCATGAGCCCTGCAAGAACGGGGTCTCCCATAGATATTGACTGGAACAGCGCAGGAATAGCTCCAAGTGCAACTCCTCCTTTATATTGAGCCAGCGGGGAAAACAGCCTTATAAACAGCTGTTCAGAAACACCTGCAGCGATAAATAAAGATACTCCGCTTCCAAATCCCCATTTGCTTATTACCTCATCCATGAATAATATCATCAATCCGCCTAAAAACAGCTGGAATACAAGAACCATCTGCAGCTGAAAATACATCCCTGTCCCGGCAAAAGCACTTGGAGGAGCCAGCCCTCCCATAAATACATACACTCCTGCTTCAAATATGATAAAAAACAAGGCAAGAAGTTTCTGAAGCCCCTGAAACTTTTTTTTGCCTTCATGGCTGGTCATATCCATTTTCAATATTCCTGAACCGCTTAAAAGCTGGAGAACAATAGATGCAGTAACAATAGGTCCGATACCAAGTGATATGATTGAGCCGAATTTTGCTCCAAGAATCAAAGACAGATATTCAAACTGTTCAAGGGCATTTGCACCAAGCCCGAATAATGGAATCATTCCCATCACAAAGAAAAGAACAAGGATTATCAGAGTCCACTTTAGTTTTTCCTTAAATGACAATCTTCTCTGTTCAGGTCCTTTGACCTCAGGAAGATTGGAGGTTACCTTGTCAAAGATAGACATCTTATTTTGCCTCTTCTGTTTTGTTCAGCTGAACAGCTTTCTGTGCTGTTTTGTTTAACTGGATAGCTTCCCCGCCTGCTTTTTTTATCCGCTCAGCAGATTTTTTTGAAAAGACAGGTGCAGTTATCCTGCATTTTCTTTTCAGTTTTCCGCATCCAAGAACTTTGTCAAATCCGAGTTTTTTCACGTCAATAATGTAAATATCTCCTTTTTTTTCAATTAACTCTTTCTCAAGAAGTTTATCAGCATTGATTTCAAAATATGAAAGATTAACCGATTGCATCTTTTTAACAAAATTCCTTCTGGTAAATCCATATTTCCCGAAATATTTTTTGTTCTTCCAGATGCATGGTTTCTTTGCATCTCCCCGTTTTCCTGTTCCAGCGTTTCCTCTTCCTCCTCTGCTTCCAGCTCCTCTGTGTTTTTTCTTAGAGCCCCATCCGTGAGTATGGTTTCCGCGGAGTTTCTTGACCTTTCTTGTTTTTCTTATGACCATTTAAATCATCTTTTTAATAAGCACATTAATCTTATCTCCTCTGTATCCAAGGGCTCCCCCAATGGAAAAAGGAATCTTTACTCCTTTTCTTTCAAATCCCCCTTTCGGAGGCTGCAATCTGAAAAACTTTTTGTATTTTTTATTTCCGATAACAATGAATTTTTTATAGTCTATTTTTCCATGGCTGTCTTTTTCACGCCCTTTGTAAATCTCTCCTCTTTTCTCAGCAAGAGTTTTGAATGTTTCCTCATCAATCTCTCCCCATGTTATATAATCCTTGGCTTTTTTAATCATTCCAGTAATTTCAGGGGACGAATCCACGACAACACAGCAATTTTTTTTGTATAATCTCAATACCTCAAAGGTATGCCTGATGCCTGTTTTTACATTAATTCCTCCTCTTATCCTGATAACTGCAATCTTACTCATTGCCCTTTTCCTCCGGTTCCGGTTCTTTTTTCATAATCCTGCCTTCAACTATTCCAAGGACAGCAACATCCTCATGTCCTGTTTTAACATCATTCAGTTTTTTAATTGCATCAATACATGCAGATATAAGATTTATTTTTGTTTTTGTCTGCCCGTATGTTTTTGACCATACATCTTTTATTCCTGCAGCTTTTAGAATCTTTCCGCATTCTTTTTCTATTGCAAGTCCTGTTCCTTTCGGAGCAGGCATAATCTTTATAATAACTGAACCGCACTTTCCAGTGACTTTATATGGGATTGTATGCGGCTCTTTGCATCCACATTGCCAGCTTCCACATCCGCGTTTTATCTTGATGATATTTAATTTTGAATTTCTCATTGCCTTTTCTCTTGCAGGAACAGTTTCTTTGCTTTTTCCATATCCAATTCCCACATATCCATTGTTATTTCCTGAAATAGCACATGTTGCAAAATGGGGCTTATTTCCTTCTCTTGTTTTTTTCTGAGTTTGCCTGAATACTCTCTTCTGCCCTCCCCCGAATTTGCCTTTTGACTGCCCTATTAAAAGCAGGTCTGTACTCAATCCCGGAAGAAGAATGTCAACTATCTCAGGCTCAAGAATCTTATGCCCTCTGTCCAGCATTTCATCAATGTCCTTTATTTCTCCGGATTTTACTTTTCTGCCCATCTCACTTTTAGGTTTCCATGACTCAACATCAAGCTTCTTTTTCTCAGGCTCCCTTTTTGCATTATTTCTTCTTCTGCCCTGATTACCTCTATTTCTTGTTGCGTTATTCTTAGTTAATTTTTTCTTTTCTTTTGGCATTTTTTACTCCATTATTTTCTTTTTAACATCATCAAATACTTTGGTTATCTGTATTGGGTCAATTCCTGCTTTAATATATCCAGCAAACTTTTTTTGATATGCTTCCTTCTTTGCTTTTAGCTTATTTGCATAATCTTCAATATGTTTCCCTTTTATCCTGTCTTCTTTTGGAAATACTTTTTTTGAATGCCTGATGTCTAATCCCCCGTCAACAGCGCCCTTCAGGCATGCAAATAATCGTGAACCTTTTATTGCCTGTTTTAATCCTATGTCAAGAACAGCCTCTTTGATTCCTTTTGCAGCTGCTTTTTTTCCAATAATCAAGCCGGTAAGGTAGGCAGAGCTCGTGTTCTTCCCATTATATTTCCATCCAAATTTATTTAACTCTTTTGAATTGGCAGCCAGCAGCACAACATCTCCTTCTGGTTTAAATTCAATAATCTGAATACTGATTCCTTTAAGAGAGATTCTCAAAACAAGGCGAGGTTTTTTTGACATCAATAACTTTAATCTCTTCTTGTAATTTGTTTTTCCTTCTCTTCTCCTTCTGTATCTCACAGTGAATTTTGTTTCTTTCATTTGTTACAAACTCTGTTTGGAATGCTTAAAAATCTTTGATTTTTGGCATGTTGTAAATTTATAATTTGCAACACTTTGAAAATCTCTTTGATTTTCATTTATTACAAAACCTTATTTTTTGCAAGCTTATGCTCCTCAATATACATTTTGATATGCCTTCTGCTTCTGAAAAAACCGCCTTTTGATTTTCTGTAAAGCATCTGGTAGTTTGATTTTGAAATAATCTCTTTGTTCCTAAGTTCTTTTAGCAAATTCCTTTGCGCTCTTACTGTTTTAATCCATTTTTCTTTTTTTGAAAGCCGTGAAGTAATCTTGCCTTTTCTTGAACCATGCCCCTGCCTTCTTCCTTTTCTCTTTTGCCTTAGCTGAACCCGTGCCCTTGTTCTTGAAACACAATTTCCTGCTTTTTTTGAAATTGCCCTGCCCCCTATAAGTGATTTTATGTCTGCTTTGGTGATTGCTTCTTTAATATCACTAAGCCTATCTTTATCAAAAGCAATCTTCTTTTTGCTGCATTTCAAAATTCCTGCAGCCAGCCGTTTTTGAATCTTAAATCTCATGTTACCATATCCTTTTTAGTCAAAATCTTTTCTTTCTCCTTCTTCTCCTTCTCTTTTTTCTCTTCCTCAGTTAATTTTTCTGCAAGTTTTTCTTCCTTCTTCTCTCCTGCCTTCTTTTCTTTCTCCTTCTTCTTTGTTTCCTTGGCTTTCCTGCGTTTTTCCTTTTCTTCTTTTTTCGCTTTTTGTTTTTCTTCAATATCCTTTAAAAATTTGTCAATCTCCCTGAAATTCAAAACATCGATGCCAAGTTCCTTTGCTTTTTTCAGCAGTTCAATTCTTTTTTTAATCCCAACACTTGATGCAATAACTGCTCCGTGCTCTTTTGGATTTATTTTTTCAAAACCATTAATATTTGAAATTCTAATCTCTTTTAATCCGCTTGAGTGCATTCCATAAACTGCCCTTGGAGAACCGTATCCCTTTCTCACGCCTTTTCTGTATCCTCTTATGTTAAGCCGGATTTTTGAGTGTCTTCCTCTCGGTTTTCTCCATTTTTTCTTCAGTCTTGTTTTTTTGTGAGCATCCTGCTTAACAAAAACCGGTTTTTTCTTCTTGATTCTTTTCCTTAATTCAAGCAGTTCTTTCATCTGTTTATTTTATCTCCTTTCCGTCTTTAATGTAAATATGAATGCCGTCCTGAAAAATGCGGTTGTCAAAGTTTGGCCTTTTTGTCAGCTTTTCAATAGATGATGCTGTCTGCCCTGCAAGTTCCTTGTCAACACCTTCAACAACAACATCACTTCCTTCAACTTTTACAGTTACTCCTTCTTTTATAATGTATCTCCTTGGGATTGTCTCTCCCATAAAATTTTTTATAACAAATTCATTTCCGCTTACTGAAACATTCATTGGAAAATGCCCGGAGCAAATTTTTAGTTTGTAAACATGGCCTTCATTAACCCCATTTAAGATGTTTTTGATATGCGCCTTGAAGGTTCCAATCATGGTTTTCTCGCGTTTTGTTGCATTCTCAGCAGATAATATAATCTTGTTTTCCTTTATCTCAATCATTATCATGGGATGAATCAGTTTTCTGCTTAACTCGCCCTTGTTCCCTTTGGCGTGAATCACGCCTTCAGCTATCTTAACTTCAATTCCTTCTGGAATTTCTATTGTTTCTTTGATGCTTTCTTTCATTTAATCTCCTCAATATACAAAGGCAAGGAGTATTCCTCCAAGCCCTTTTTCCTTTGCATCTGTATGAGTCATGATTCCTTTTGAAGTTGATATAAATATGATTCCAAAGTCCTTTGCAGGAAGGTATCTTTGTTCAAATTTCTCAAATTCATTTTGCTTAATTGGATATTTTGGTTTTATTGCTCCGCATTTGTTTATTCTTCCAATCAAATTGACTTGGATATAGTCTCCACGCCCGTCTTCAAATCT
Source organism: Candidatus Woesearchaeota archaeon (assembly GCA_019322545.1). GTDB lineage: Archaea > Nanobdellota > Nanobdellia > Woesearchaeales > JAHWIL01 > JAHWIL01. The sequence continues at coordinate 2,267 of JAHWIL010000011.1, read as the reverse complement.
ATTAAACTCTCCTACATACCCTTTGTCCTGCATAATCTCGAGTATGTTTTTTATGACATTTGACACTGGCTTAATTGTACATTTTACTTTTCCGGTTTTCTCACTTGTTGAAATCTTTGATAACGCATTTGATAGTGGGTCATTTAACATTTTTTACACCTAGTTGTATTTCTTAAATCCTATTTTCAGTGCAATCTGTCTAAAGCACTGCCTGCACAAGTCAAGCCCATATTTGTCAATATGCGCCCTGGTTCTTCCGCATCTGCTGCACCGTTTCAGATTTCTTCCACATTTCCTGTCTTTTGGTGCATTGTGCTTTATGTATTTCTTCAGTTTTGCCGGTTTTGTCACCAACTGCTTGAAAACTTTTTTATAATAGCTGTAGCTCATTCTTCCTCACCGATTTTAACATTGAATTTTTTCTTCATAAATTCCATTGCCTCTTCCACTTTTATTCCGTGTTTCTTTGAAATTTTTTTCTTTTTTATCTTTCTTCTTTTTATCCTGAAACCTAGTCTTTCAATGGTAACGCAAACCTCAAGCCCCATTATTCCAAGTTCTGGCTTGTATTTCACTCCTGCAATATCAATATACTCTGGAATTCCAAATGCAATATTCCCATTTTCATCAAACTGCTCTGGCTTCAGAACAAAGTCCTTTGCATCAAGCAGTCTTTTGAGGACTTCCTCTGCTGCATTTTTTCTTAATGTAACCTTGCATCCTATTGGGAGTCCGGGCCTTAATCCCCAAGTAGGAATCCTTTTTTTTGTGAATGTCTTGATTGGATTTCTCTCTGTGATATACTTCAAAAGCTGCATTCCTTTTTCCAGCTTGTCCATGTCTTTTCCAGTGCCTATATTCAAAGTAATCTTCTCTATCCTTATCTTTCTCATTGTATTCATTTTTCAAGTTTTATCAGTGATTTTTCCTTTCCTATAACAAAAGCATAATCTGAAGATGTTTCAAAGACCCCTTCTTTTGTTTTTACAATAACTCTATTGTTTTTAATCTCCTGCAAAACTCCGCTTGAGCCGACGTGTTTTCCAGAAACAAGGTAAACTACTGCTCCTTTCTCAAAAGCAATCACATCCATTACTTTCTGTGATGGAAGCTCTATTGCTACAGTGTCTCCTGTTTTGTATTTCTTGTCTTCTGCAAGGATATTCCTGCCGTCATGAAGATTAAGCTGGATTTTTCCATCAACCATGCGTTTATTTTTTATTTTGCATAGCTTGAATTTTGCTTCCGCGCTCTCTATCGGAACCAGAAAAATCTTTCCTTTCTTATTCAGTAAGATTCTGAAATGCTCTTTTGTTTTTGATAAAGATAATACATCCATCAATCCTGCAATGAATCTTACATCCTTCCTTTTTTTGCCGTCAATAAGAACCTCTTGGTTATTCAGAATTGACTTTACTTCTTTTGTTGTTTTTGCATAGCAAAGAACATCTCTTAATATCATGTTTAGAGGCATGCCTATCTTCATCGCATGCATTCCCGGCTTTGGCCTGACTGCCCATTTCCCCATGCGCCTTTTTATCGGCCAGGTTTTCGGTACAGCAATTCTTGAAAGGTGGTCTTTTCCCATTATATCACTTCCTTGATAATATTTTTAGCCTTTTCTTGTCATCAAGATTCAGCTCTAAAATAATGATATTTGACGGTTCTATTTGCCTTAGAACCTTTGTCCCGTCTTTTTTAACAATCTCAACTCCTTCAATATACACTTTACTTTTTTTAAGGTCTGTTCTGTCAATCTTTCCAATCTTATTTTTGAATTCTCCCCTGGTTATCTTGACCCGGTCTCCTTTCCGCACAATGATATTTCTTTTGCCGTATTTCTTCTTCAAATCTTTTGAAAGATGTGAACTTACAAATTTTTGTTTTATGTGTAGCGGAGCATTGGCTCTGTATTTTCTCTGCTTTCTTGGCTGTTTGCTTCCTTTCCAGCTTGAAACGAATTTTTTCTTCATTAGTTTAAACCTCTGGTTTAAGCTTGAAAATTTTAACTTTCTTTGATTGTTTTAAAATTTTCATTGTATCACGCGATTATATTGGCAACCTTTGCAATTGCAGGCCATCTTTCACAGACCTCTTTTGCAATTGCTCCTTTGAATATTGTCCCTTTTGGGTTTCCTTTGTCATCCTTCAGAACAACAGCCGCATTGTCTTCAAATTTAACTCTCATTCCATTCGGTCTTCTATATTCTTTTTTCTGCCTTACAATAACAGCAAAAACAACCTGTTTTCTCATGTCTGGTTTTCCT
>JAHWIL010000141.1 GCA_019322545.1 Candidatus Woesearchaeota archaeon | reverse complement strand
TTTTCCTTTATTTAAATCTGTTTTTTGATTCTCTTTTTTTTCAGGCATCCTTGACCGTGCTAAAACTGCTATTCTCATAATTAATCACTCCATATAATCAATTTTGTATCAAACTTGTTAAGATGCCCATCTGTTTTTCCAGATACATCAGGTTTCTTTTTGGAATCAATCCTTCTTCCATGTACTCTTCTAATTTCTCTGCAATCTTATCAAAATATTTCATATTTGCTTCTTTTAACAAGCCTGTTCTTTTTAATGCAAAGTATAGAATAAGATTGACTGTTTCATTGAAATCAAATCCAGCTGTTCTTGTTGCCAATGGAAATCTTGAGTTATCTTCTGGGTCTGGCAGAAGCCCGGCAGGAACATTTAATTCAATAATATAGGGAATCTTATTTTTTATCCTCAGGTCAATTCTTGCCCAGTCACGGCAATTAAGCGCGATAAATGTATATTTTGCAACGTCTTTTACCCTCTTTTCCGCTGTTCTGTCAAGTTTCGCAGGACAGTTTACTTTAACAACAGGATTTTCAGGACTGTCATATACCCATTTGACTTCATAGGAATCAAAATGATGAACATTCTCCGGGAGATTTTCAAAATCAATGCCTACTGCTGGAAAAACAATTATGTCATTCTCATCATTTCCTGCAACTGCAACTGTTATTTCTTTTCCCTCTATGAATTCTTCTGCAAGTGCAGGCTCATTATAAGTTTCAATAAGCCATTTGACTACTTCTCTTAGCTCCTTTTCATTATTGACCAGGGATTTATTGCGGATTCCTTTGCTTGAACCCTCAGCAATCGGTTTTATTATTGCTGGGAAATTTATTTTTATTTTTTCTTTTCCGGTTTTGAACAGCTGGAATTCCGGAGTTGGAATTCCATAATGGTCAAGAATCTCTTTTGTCCTTGCTTTATTCAAAACTATTGCAGATGTCAGAACTCCTGCTCCTGTATAAGGAATGCTGAGCATTTCACAGATTGCAGGGATATGGCTTTCTCTTGATTCTCCGCGGATACCTTCTGAGAAATTAAAAACAATATCTGGTTTTATCTTCTTTAATTTTTCACATGCATTTTCATCAGCTTCAATTATTTTAACTTCATTGCCGCTTGATTCCAGTGCTTCTTTTATTGAATTAATTGTTTTAGGAGTATCGAATTCTGCATAGAAATCTTTTGGCATGCCTTTTTTTAATTCCTTTTTTGTGTTTGCTGCAAGTGCAATTAACATTTCCATCTCTCTTTTTTAATTTAAAAAGATAATAACTATTTAAGTTTTTTGTTTTAGAAACTTTTTTAAACTTGCCGACTTATTTTATTTTAATGGTGCTATCCGCAAAACAAAGACATGATTTGAAAAAATTTCTTGATGAACTGAACAAATACAAAGGAAGGCATACAGAATTGGTAAGTGTTTATGTTCCTGCTGGCTATGACATGAATAAAGTCATAAACCACTTGCAGCAGGAACAGGGAACTGCAACAAACATCAAATCAGCATCCACAAGAAAAAATGTTATCGCAGCTTTGGAAAGAATGATACAACATCTGCGTGTTGTTGGAAAGACGCCGGAAAACGGGCTTGCAGCATTTTCAGGCAATGTTGCTGAAAGAGAAGGACAGCAGGACTTGAAAGTGTGGTCAGTTGAACCTCCTGTTCCTCTTAAAATCCGAATTTACAGATGCGACAAAGAATTTATTCTTGAGCCTATCGACAGAATGCTTGAGCATAAAGAAATTTATGGGCTTGTTGTTATGGACCGGCGGGATGCAACGATTGCTTTTCTGAAAGGAAAATCAATAATTCCCCTTATCAAGACACATTCAGAAGTTCCGGGCAAATTCAGGGCAGGAGGACAAAGCGCCCAGAGATTTGAGAGAATCATAGAAGGAGCTGCAAAACAGCATTATAAGAAAGTTGCAGACAAGATGAAAGACCAGTTTTTTGGAAGAAAGAAATTGAAAGGAATAATCATCGGGGGGCCAGGACATACAAAATATGATTTTGTTGAAGGAGGATTTCTTACTGCTGAACTTAAAAACAAGATTATTGGAATAAAGGATTTGTCATACACCGGAGAGTTTGGGCTTCAGGAACTTCTTGAAAAATCACAGGATATTCTTGCAAAAGAAGATGTTGCAGCAGAGAAAAAAATAATGGGAAGATTTTTTGAACTTCTTGCAAAAAAACCAAAGATGGTTTCATACGGCAGGGATGTTGTTATGAAACTGCTGAAGATGGGTGCTGTTGAAGTTCTGCTTATTTCTGAAAGTGCAGATGACCAGACAATAGATGAGTTTGAGATTGAAGCGCAGAAGTTTTCAACTGAAGTAAAATTGATTTCTACTGAAACAAGAGAAGGAGTCCAGCTGAAAGAAATGGGGACTATTGCTGCTATTTTAAGATATGAGGCAGAGTAGATGAATTTTGCAGAAAAGGCATTTAATATGCTCTATCCTGAAAAAAATTACGACATTCTTTTGAAATACTCTGGCAGATTCAAGCCCTATAATTCAAATGTCCGGCTTTGCGGAAATAGGATATTATTTAATTTAAGCAAAAAATGGAAAGAAGTTTCTGATGAAGGCATCAGGATTGGGCTGATTCAAAACCTTCTTTTAAGATTATTCAGGGATAGCCGGAAGACAACGAATACTGATTTGTATCACATCTTTATCAGGAAACTGCACCTTGCAATCCCAAAAACAAAAACAGACCCCATTCTTGAAGAGGCATTCAACAGAATAAATGAGAAGTATTTTTTTGGAGTCATTGAACAGCCGAATCTGAGGTGGGGCTCAAAAAATTTTGCAACTCTTGGGAGCTATGCATATCATACAGATACTATAGTAATCTCCTCTATTTTCAGAAGCGCCCCGCTTGCGCTTCTTGATTATGTTATGTATCATGAGATGCTGCATAAAAAACATAAATTTGATGTCAAGGGCAGGAGGAATTACCATCATACTTCTAAATTTAAGAATGAAGAGAAAAAATTTGAAAGGAGAGAGCAAACAGAGAAAGAACTGAAGAAGTTCTGCAGAAGATACAGGAGAAAGAAATTCATTTTTGGTCATCATCAAAGAATTCATACCAGGATAAACAAGCTAATGCAGTAAGCATTATCCAAAAAAATAATTCTTCAATCGGAAATGAAACTCCAAATATATTTATCCACCCAATAAATTCTGTTCCTGGAAAACTCCACCATCCTAATTTCAGAGCAGTAACTTCATAAAGAAATGTTAAGTAGGAAAAATAAGCTGCAGTTCTAAAAAATTTTGCTGCTAGTCTAGTATGTGTTGATAATTCTAAGATTACTGGTATCAAAAATAGACCTGTCCCAAAGATAACATAAAAATAAGGTATATTAAAAACTGAAGGGTTTATGAAATAAATTAAAATGAATGCACTCAATAATATCAATCCAATGATTATCAGATATTTTAATTTTGGAGCCCATAGTTTTTTTGTAATGTGTTTATCTAAGAAATATTCATAAAACATAATTATGAAATAAGCCAGAGAAACAGCCCAGAAGAGAATTTCAATAGTGACAATTCCAAATAAACGATAAGGCAGAATTGAATTAGGAATTAACCACTGCAGGTTTTTATGAGATATGTAGTCTATGACCATCATAAATGGAATTGCAATTATAATTGAAAAGATAATAGATTTTTTGATATGTTGTTTTGCTCTGAATGATAAATATACTGCAGGCGCTGCAAAAAAAATGACAACAGAAAAAAAAGCATTTGGTCTAATCAGTAAAGAAAATAATGTTGCAAATATTGGATAAATTAGAAGTACAACCAAATCTATCTTCTCTTTTTTCCGCATATACTTGACAGAATACTCAGATATATAAACATTTTGAACAAAACCTTTATAAACATCTGACCTCCTTTCGGGAGTATGGTTTCAAAAAAGCTGCTGCCTCTTGCGGCAATGGAAAAGATTCTTAAAAAAATGGGGGCAGAGAGAGTTTCAGACAAATCAAAAGCAGCCTTGAAACATGCTGTTGAAGGAATTGCAGAGGACATTGCTGTCAAGGCAGTAAAGTTTGCGCATCATGCAGGAAGAAAAACAATAAAAGAAGGAGACATTAATCTTGCTTATAACAGGTGAACAGGGGGTTTTAGTATGTCAGAAAAGAAAATAGTCGGTATGCATTCATTGAAAACAGGAAGTTATGTGCTTGTTGACGGCGTTGCATGCAGAGTTGTTAATATTCAAACAAGCAGGCCTGGCAAGCATGGGCATGCAAAGATGAGGGTTGATGCAGT
>JAHWIL010000140.1 GCA_019322545.1 Candidatus Woesearchaeota archaeon | reverse complement strand
GTATATAAAGGTTGCGGTAAAAGGATTACATGCCCATTCCTGGAGGCATTCCACCCATTCCCGGCGGCATTGCTGGTGCAGATGGTTTTCCTCCTGCAATTATGTCATCTATTCTCAGGATTAGGTTTGCAACTTCTGATGCTGATTTTATTGCCTGTGTTTTTATTTTCAATGGCTCAATTACACCGTTCTGCCATGAATCAACTACTTTTCCTGAAAAAACATCAATGCCTGCCCATTTCGCGCCTTTGTCATGCTCTGATTTTAATTCTGTTATAACATCTATAGGGTCAAGACCTGCATTTTCTGCAAGAGTTCTTGGAATTATCTCAATTGCGTCTGCAAATGCAAGAACTGCAAGCTGTTCTCTTCCAGACAGGCTGTTTGCAAAATTTCTTAATCCTCTTGCAACTTCAATCTCTGGAGCTCCTGCCCCTGCAACTACTTTTCCTGTTTTTAATGCAGAAATGACGTCTCCAATTGCGTCTTCAACTGCGCGTTTGCACTCTGCAACAACATGAGGAGTTCCTCCTCTTACAAGTATTGTGACTGATTTTGGATTTCTGCATTCTTTTACAAATATCATTTCCTCATCCCCGATTTTTACTTCTTCAACATTGCCTGCAAATCCCAAATCATTTTCAGATAAATCATCTATATTTGTGACAATCTTCGCGCCTGTTGCTCTTGCCAATGCCTTTAAATCAGATTCTTTTAATCTTCTTGCTGCAAATATTCCTTTTTTTGCAAGAAAATGCTGTGCCAAATCATCAATTCCTTTTTGGCAGAATACGACATTTGCTCCTGATGCAGATACTTTTTCCACCATTTTGTTCAGTGTGTTTTCCTCCTGGTCAAGAAATGCCTGTATCTGTGCCGGGTCTGTTATCTGTATTTTTGCGTCTATTTCTGTATTTTTAATTTCAAGAGGAGAATCTATTAATGCGATTTTTGCGTCTTTCACAAGTTTTGGCATTTCAGAATTTACTCATTCTTTTTCAACAACAATGCCTGTAACTAATTCAGAATTTTCTATTCCTCCGCCTACTTTTTTTTCTATTTTTATATTTTCCTTGTCAATGCCTTCATTGTCTGCAACTGACTTAACTGCTTTTACAGTCAGGTCTGCAATTACTTCTTTTGCAGATTCTGCGCCTTTTCCTGTTATTGCAGTCATTGCGATTTTTTTAAGAATTTCATTATCATCTTTTGATGCTGTTTCAGCAATATCATTCAATATCTGGTTGGCTTTTTCAGCTGCCATTCGGTATCCATTAGCAAGAACAGTAGGATGAACTTCCTGGTCCAGAAGGTTTTCTGCGTTTTTGAGAAGCTCTCCTGCCAATACCACGGCAGTTGTTGTTCCATCCCCTATTTCGTCTTCCTGTGTTAAAGCAACCTCAACAATCATTTTTGCTGTCGGATGCTCAATATTCATTTCCTCAAGAATTGTAACTCCGTCATTTGTGACAGTAATATCTCCAAGAGAATCAACAATCATCTTGTCCATTCCTTTTGGACCTAATGTTGTCCTTACTGTTTCTGCAACAAGCTTTGCAGCAAGAATATTGTTTCTCTGGGCAGTTCTCCCAGTAGTTCTTTGTGTGCCTTCTGGCATTATGAATATTGGCTGTACTTTATCTGACATAGTATTCCACCCCATTTGTCTTTATTCAGTAGAAAAAGGTAGGTATCTAATATTTAAATTTTATTGTTTTTTTCAGTAAAATTTTAAAATTCAATAGTAATTTAGGTAGAGAATGTATGGAATCAGGCAGAATTGGGATGGAAATAGGAAGAGTAGGAATGGAGATAGGAAGAGTAGGGATGGAAAATTTAAATATAAAAGCATGGGAAACAGGGTAAAAGACAAAAGATTTCTTGTTTCTATTGATTTGGATTCAGAAAAACAATTACATGAATGTGATATTATATTTGTGAGAGAGACTGGTGCAGAACATTTGCGCCAGAAGATAAAAAATAACCTGTACAATATTGGCTACAAAGCAAACCAACAGATATTTGGAGTTTTATATCACTTAGAATATAGGGGGATAATAATAAATGAAGGTGAAGAAGAGGGCGATAAGGTGTCTGTTATGTTAAACTTGACACTTCCCCAGTTTTATCTGGAAGGAGTTGCACACCTTGATTTAGAAACTGTGCCGGTTCCTGTGATTATTGATAATATTATTGCTGCTGGAAGGGATTTAGAAACTGCATTAAAAAAAGCAGACCCGGAAAAAGATTTGATGATGCTTCTTAACGGGCTTGAAAAAGCAAAACAGGAAGCAATCAGGTAAGAATTCTAGCCTAAGATTAATATACCTTTAGAGTTTTTATTAATTTATCCTGCAAATATAGTTAAATTATTATATTATTATTACCATTCCTGATATAATATTAGAGGTGAAAATTATGAAGTCAATAGGTCACGCATGGGTAGCACTAATGGCTCTTGAAAGATTAAAGCCGCCAAAACGCAAAGGGTATATGAAAGAGCATTTTGGCTCATATCATCTTGGCAAAAGCTTTAATTCTTACTACAATCAGCAGGCAGAACGATTTGTGGGATTCTTTGACAAGCACAAGGATGCTTTTGTCCAGGGAGCATGGTTTCCTGACAGTGTTATTTCTGATAACCTTACAGGAGGGCATACATATAAACTCAAAACGCCTTCAAAGAAATCAGAAATAGAGGGGGCAAAGACAATCACAAACCAAACACCTTCCCATCTGAGCTCAATAAATCTTGTTAGTTCAGGGCTGGAAAGAAAGGTTTATGTGAAACATGCAGATTATATTCTCCCGGATAGATGTGAAGCATTAGGCCATGCTATTCGTGATATGATGGCAATCCATAGAAAGGAGATAAAGGGCTCCACTATTATGCATAACATTGACCAGATGACTCTTTATTTTCTTATGCTAAGCCATTATCTTGCTGATGCCCATGTTCCTCCTCATAGTGATGCCCGGGATTTTTATGGACCATCAACCATTCATCCTGACATGGAAAAATTCTGGGATAAAGAGATAAAGAAATTTTATGAGTTTGACAAAAAAAGAAAGGTCTTTGATTATGATATTGATGGTGCGCCTGAACTTAAATCTGATAAAAGAAAATTATTTGAAGATTCTTTTTTGTATAAGGTGCTGGAAACCCTTAACAGCAGAAAATGGAATCCTGCTGATAAAAAAGCAGAATATCTGGGAAAGGATAACAAAAAGACATATGATTATGCAAAAGCAGTCTGTCTTGTTTCATATAATGTTTCCAAGGGGTTTATTCCGGAAATGCCGAAGAAAGAGTATGACAAATTAAAGATACTGGAAGATGAAAACTACAGGCAGAAACTGGAAGAATTGAGTGTTCATGTAATAGCTGATGCAATTGATTCTATTGCACTTATCTGGCTTCTGACATGGGATAAATACAACAGGTTGAAAGAAGGAATAAAAGATAAGAAAAAGCAAATCAAAAAAGAAAAAAAAGGCAAATTATGATAATAACTATTTCAGGAAAGCCCGGCTCTGGAAAAACAACAGCAGCTAAATCTGTTGCAAAAAAGCTTGGATACAGGCATTTTTCTATGGGTGATTTGAGAGGCAGGATTGCAAAGAAGCATAAAATGACAATTGACGAGCTGAATGAGCTTGGCAGGAAAGAGTTCTGGACAGACAAAGAAGCAGATAAAGAATTGATTAAGATAGGAAAAAAAGAAGACAATTATGTTATTGATACATGGATTGGATTTCATTTTATCCCCAATTCTGTAAAGATATTTCTTGAAGTTGATTTGAAGGCTGGAGCAAAGAGAATATTCAAAGACCAAAGAAAAGATGAAGAAAAACACAGCAATGTCAAAGAAGTTGAAAACATGCTCAGGAAAAGAATCAGGAATTCAAGAGCAAGATACAGGAAGTGGTATAATATTGATTTTCTTGACAAATCAAACTATGACTTGGTTATTGACACATCAAAGATGAAAAAGAAAGAAGTTGTTGATGAGATTATGGGATTTATAAAAAAGTTTAAATAAGGATGATTAGTTTTTGATTAACATGGCAAAAATAAAGAAAGGAGATTTTGTAGAGGTTGAATACACAGGCAAAATAAAAGAAATTGATGAAGTATTTGACACTACAAACGAAGAACTTGCAAAAGAGACAGGACTTCACAATCCCCATATGGTTTACGGGCCTGTTGCTGTCTGCATTGGAGAAGCACGGATTCTGAAAGGTATTGATGACGAACTTATCGGAAAAGAAACCGGAAAGGATTACAAAATTGAGCTTTCCCCTGAAAAAGGATTTGGCAAGAAAGACGCAAAGTTGTTTAAGGTTATTCCATTTTCAACTTTCAAAAAAAACAAGATTGTTCCAGAGCAGGGAATGCAGGTTAATATTGACGGGATGATGGGGATAATCAAGAGGGCAACTGGCGGAAGATGCATGGTTGACTTTAACCACCCTCTTGCAGGAAAGACTCTTGTTTATGATATCAAAGTCAATAAAATTGTTGCAGATGATTCTGAAAAAATAAAATCATTCCTTCGCCTTGAACTTGGAGTAAAGGATGCAGATGTAAAAATTGAAGAAGGAAATGCAAAGGTTGTTTTGGAAAAAGAGCTTCCTGAAAAAGCAAGAGAGATGCTTTCAGGTAAACTTGCTGAATTAATTCCGTCTGTCAAGAAAATCTCTTTTTCCGGGAAAGACGAAACAAAGAAGTAAAAACTTAGATTAACTATTCTAGAATAACAATATTTAAATATAAGATTGGTATTTTAAAATTTATATAAATTTCCAGTGAGAGGTGTTTAAAAAATGGATGAGATGATATATTCTTCACCAGAGCCAGCAAGACCAGAGATAATTACTTCATCACCTATTTCAAGGCCTTCTGTTCAGGAATCTCCTCAAATTAATATGCTTGATGCAGAGCTTGAGGCAATGCTTGCCCAGCAAAAAGCAAAGATAAAGGTTGTTGGAGCAGGCGGAGCAGGCAATAATACAATCAACAGGATTACTGAAGTTGGAATCAAGGGAGCAGAAACAATTGCAGTCAACACAGATGCGCAGGATTTGCTTTATACAAATGCTGACAGGAAAATTCTCATTGGAAAAGACGCAACACACGGCCTGGGTGCAGGCTCAAACCCAAAATTAGGGGAAGATGCTGCGCGCGAAAATGAGATTGATATAAAAAAAGCGCTTCTTGGAGCTGACATGGTTTTTGTAACCTGCGGTTTAGGAGGAGGAACAGGAACTGGAAGTGTCCCGATTATTTCAGACATCTCAAAAAAAATGGGGGCTCTTACTGTTGCAATTGTCACTATGCCTTTTACAATGGAAGGGCATGTTAGATATGAAAATGCAGTCATAGGGCTTGAAAAGCTTGAGCAGATTGTTGACACTCTTATTGTTATTCCAAATGATAAACTGCTTGAATTGGCGCCAGATTTGCCATTGCAGACATCTTTCAAAGTTGCAGATGAAATTCTGACAAATGCTGTAAAGGGAATTGCAGAGCTTGTTACAAAAGCAGGGCTTGTTAATCTTGATTTTGCAGATATCAGGGCTGTTATGTCAAACGGGGGTGTTGCACTAATTGGTGTTGGAGAGAGCGACACAGAAAACAGGGCAACAGAAGCAATTGAAAAGGCAATAAACAATCCTCTTCTTGAGGCAGATATAAGCGGGGCAACAGGGGCTCTGATTAATGTTTCTGGCGGAGATGACATGACACTTGACGAAGCAAGAAAGGTTGTTGAAACTATTTCTGAAAAGATTGACGGCAATGCAAAGATAATCTGGGGAGCTCAGATTTACAAGGATTTAAACAAGTCAATCCGCATCATGCTTGTTATAACAGGAGTCCATTCATCACAGATATTCGGTCCGTCAAAAACAGTCGCAGGCAAGAAAAAGAAAGAGATTGAGCGCGAGCTTGGAATAGAATTTGTGGATTGAGCATAGAAACATTTATAAAGGATTTATTTAATGTAGATTCTATGGAATTTCAACAGCAAGTTGTTAAACCTTCTGTGTTTTTTAAAATTAAAAGATTTGGGAAGGAGTGCATGAGAGTATTGAAAATAACCAAGAAGCCGGATTCAGTTGAATTCAAGACAATTGTCAAGGTTACAGGAATCGGCATACTAATAATAGGGGCAATCGGGTTTGCCATACATTTAATAGTTCAGATGATTTAAAATGGCTGAAGAAATATCAACACATATATTTGCATTGAGAACAACTGCAAACAGGGAAGACCAGGTCATGGATTTTGTTACTTCAAATGCCCAGAAGAAAAAACTTGAGGTTTATTCTATTATTCATGCACACGGCATGAGAGGGTATATTTTTCTTGAAGCAGGAAACAGGCAGGATGCAGAACAATCTGCTTTCAGTGTTCCGTATGCAAGGGGAGTTCTGCCAAAAGAAATAGGATATAATGAGATTGAGCACATGCTTGAGCAGGTTAAGATTGAAAGAGACATAAGAAAAAATGATGTTGTTGAGATTATTTCAGGGCCATTCAAGAGAGAGAATGCAAAAGTCACGAGAATAGACAAACAAAAAGAAGATGTTGTTGTTGAACTGCTTGAAGCAGCTGTTCCTATTCCAATTACTGTAAAGATGGATGCTGTCAAGGTTATCAGAAGAGAGACAGATGAAGAAGAAAGTGAAGAAGACAAAAAAGAAGAAGAGTTTGTGATGCCAGGAATAAAGATTAAAGTCAGAAAAAAAGAAGAATAAATACTGCAGTATTTGAGAATCCTGAGAAATTTGTAAAGCAAATTTCTGGGACACAAGAAATGCTTTTTTCAGCATTTCTTCGTGAATTGTCAAAAGAATGTTATTCGTTTGCAAATTAAAATTTAAAGTATTTTGACAATTTTGGATAAATTTATAAATTAAATCTAATTTTTGTGATTCATATGGCAAAGAAAAGTGTTGATGTTATGATTGAAGGTGGAAAGGCAACTGCAGCTCCGCCGCTGGGTCCTGCATTAGGTCCACTTGGAGTGAATATAGGGCAGGTTGTTGCAGAGATAAACAAGAAAACTGCCGAGTTCAAGAAAATGCAGGTGCCTGTCAAAGTTACTGTAGATGAAGATACAAAGGAATTTGAGATTTCTGTGGGAACTCCTCCTGTTTCAGCGCTTTTGAAAAAGGAAATCGGGATTGAAAAAGGTTCAGGCAATCCAAAAGAAGAAAAAGTTGCTGATGTTCTTATTGAGCAGATTATCAAAGTTGCAAAGATGAAAGAAGATGCTCTTTTGGGAAACACTTTGAAAGAAAAAGTAAAAGAAATAATTGGAACCTGCCATTCAATGGGAGTTCTTGTTGAAGGTGTTCCTGGTGCAGATGCAATAAAGCTTGTTAATGAGGGAAAGTTTGACAAGGAGATTGCTGAAGAAAAAACAGAGCTGTCTGAAGAAGATAAAAAGAGACTGGAAGCAGAGAAAGCAAAGCTTGCAGAGGCGCTTGAGAAAAAACACGCTGAGTTTGAAAAGCAGGCAAAAGCAATAATTAAAGAGATGGAAGGCAAGGATAAAAAAGAAATAAGGACTGCATTAAAAGACGCAAAGATACCTCAGAAGATAATTGACGAACTGGTTCCTGCAGAAGAAGTTGCTGTCAAGGAAGCAAAAGTAGCTGCTTCATCATAAGATTATCCTTTTCTGTTTAACAAATTTCTTATTGTATCATCAAGCTCAAGACCAAGCATTCTTGCTTCTCTTATTTTTTTCATGAGAAG
>JAHWIL010000139.1 GCA_019322545.1 Candidatus Woesearchaeota archaeon | reverse complement strand
TTTTCAAGGTTATTTTTTTCAGCAGAAGTTAAAATAAATACATTTCTGCTTTCCTGCCCTTCTCTGCTCAATACATCCCCTATGACTTTTACATCTTCAAGCACGTAATGGTTTGTGCTCCAGAATGCAACTCCTGGAGATGAAACAGTAATTTCAAGAGAATTTTCTTTTAAAATATAATCTGTGAGCTTTATTGGCTGGATATTGATTGTTTTTATCTCGCTGTCAAAAATCTTATATCCGTTTATGGCAATCTTCAGCCGACCTTTGCTCTCTCTTACCTTGAAATTAAGTATTAATTCTTCAATGTCTTCCGGATTGTCAATGCTGAAGTTTATTATTGCCTTTTCCTGCCCAAACCAACTTTTGCCTACATAAACAGAGTCAACTTCTTTTATAACAGTCGATTCTGCAAGAATATTGAGATTGATTGTGGGCATGCTGTGTTCAATATCTTTTTTTGCAATAAAATCAAGCCGCCCGGGAATTTCATCAAGAAGGGTTTTATTCACAAAATCATATGTTGTAATTCCATTTTCTCCTTCTTCAGCTTCTTCAAGAAGTTCCTGTCTCTCTTCAGGAGGCAAAAACAAGATATAAAGAACAATCAGTACAGCAATAACTGCAACAAGAATAGCAGCGCCAGTAGCCTGCCCTCTTTTTTTATACATTTAGCATCACCTTAACCTATTGGTTTTGAGGCACTGGAAACCTCTTTTCCATCACCTTTTAGTGCTTAAATAAATAAGTATCTATATAAATATTATGGTAAATTGCTTTATCATCAAAAAAGAATACTCTAAACCAAAATTTTATAAACCTCTTTATTTTAATAAACACCATGAAAATTATTTACCAGAACCTGAAGCATGGAATAGTAAAACTTCAGCCAGAAAACCAGGATGATTTGTGGTACCTGAGCACAATCATAGATTCTGGAGATTTGGTTAAAGGATACACTCTCAGGAAAATAAAACTTGGAAAAGAAGATGCAAGAAAAGCCCAGGTAAAAAAGAAAAAAGTATTTCTTGAAATCAAAACAGAAAAAATAGATTTTAAGGCAGACCTTCTCAGATTATCCGGGATTGTAATGCAGGGGCCAGAGGATGTTCCAAGGGGAGCCCACCATACTTTTAATATAGAACCAAAGGATGTTTTGTCAATAATAAAAGAAAAATGGCTGAAATTCCAGATAGACAAGCTGAAAGAAGCAGCTACAGCAAAACTTCCCAAAATACTAATCATAATCCATGACAGAGAAGAGGCATTGTTTGCCTTGTCAAAAAGAAAAGGATATGAGTTTCTTTCAGATATAAAAGGAGATGTCCAGAAAAAAGCAGTTGAGCAAAAAGTAAAAAGCACATTTTATCTGGATGTCATAAAAAAGACACAGGATTATTCAAAAAAATACAAAATTCAGCATATCATTCTTGCAAGCCCTGCATTTTGGAAAGAGGATTTGATGAAGCAATTGAAAGATGACGAATTAAAACAAAAAATTACTCTTGCTACCTGCTCATCTGTAAACAAAACAGCAATAAATGAAGTTCTTAAAAGACCTGAGATACAGGAAGTCCTGAAAAAAGACAGGATTGCAAAAGAAATAGCTCTTGTTGAACAGCTTCTTGGAGAAATCTCAAAAAACGAAAATGCCTCTTATGGAATAAAAGAAACAAAACTGGCAGCAGATGCAGGAGCAATAAAGATTTTGTTAATCACAGACAGATTGATAAAGACAGCGAGAGAAAAACAGCAGTATTCTAAACTTGACAGCATTATGAAAACAACAGATAATATGAAAGGAGAAATCCACATAATCAGCAGTGACCATGAAGCAGGAAAAAAACTTGACGGATTAGGTGGAATTGGGGCAATTCTAAGGTATAAAATTAATTAAAAACTATTTCTTCCTTCTTTCAATTAATGCTTTCATAACAACAGCTGCTTTCTTCAAGTCATTGTAATCAGGAATTCCATTCATCTCCAGAATCTTCCCTCCTTCCTTGCTGTATTTGCCCCCCATATAAACGCATATGATTGGCTTGTCTGGATATTTTTTACTTGCCTCAATAATAACTTTTGCATCTCCTTTAGAATCAGTCATTGTCTGCAGTGTTTGTATAACAATTAATCCATGGATATATCTTTCCTTAAGAAGAATATTAATTGCAGTTTCATATTGTTCAGGAAGCGCATCTCCCACAAGGTCAAGAGGATTTCTTCCTGAATAAGCAGGATGCATTTTTCCGGATTTATTTAATTTATCAATGGTGTTTTTCTTCAATTCAACAACATTAACTCCAAGTTTCTCGCAAAAATCCGCGCAGAGAACACCACACCCTCCTCCATTTGTTACAATTGCAACAGCATTTTTTTTGCAGACTGGCTGGTTGGCAAGCCCTTTTGCAATATCAAACAGCCCTTCAATTGTATCTGCAACAACCAAACCGCTCTGCTTAAATGCGCTTTCATAAATCCTATAGCTTCCTGCAAGACTTCCTGTATGGGAGGCAATTGCTTTTTTGCCTGCATCAGTTCTTCCTGCTTTTAAAACAACAATCGGCTTTTTCTTTGAAACTTTTTTTGCAATCTCCATAAATTTTCTGCCGTCATTCAGTCCTTCAATATAAAGCGCAATTGCTTTTGTCTCTTTGTCTTTTCCAAGCCATTCAAGAAAATCATGGCAGTCAAGCATTGCCTTGTTTCCATAGCTTATTAAAGCAGAAAATCCATATCTCTCTGTAATTGCCCAGTCAATAATACTGTCAGCAATTGCCCCGCTCTGGCTTACAAAAGCTATTTTTCCAGCAGGAGGCATTGAAGGTGCAAAACTTGCATTCAAGTCAGCGCAAGGCCTTATTATTCCAAGGCAATTAGGCCCAATCATTGGAATCCTGGCTTTTTTCAAAATTCCGGCAATTTTTTCCTGCATCTTCCTGCCTTTTTTTCCAAACTCAGCAAAACCAGCTGAAATAATGATAATTCCCTTTACTTTTTTCTTAACACAATCCTTGATAACTCCTAAAACAAATTTTGCAGGGACAGCAACAATTGCCAAATCAACACTTTCCTTAATCTCCTTTATATTTGAATAACATCTCTTTCCGAGAATTTTATCAGCATTTGGATTGACAGCAAACACCTTTCCTTTGAATCC
>JAHWIL010000138.1 GCA_019322545.1 Candidatus Woesearchaeota archaeon | reverse complement strand
GTCTTCCCCTTCTCTTACAATCTCATATGAAAACAAATTTTTTTTCATCTTCCTGACTCCTTTCTCAGCATCTCAAGCGCAATCTCAATCAAATGGGACTTGTTTCTGTATTTTTTCTTGTCCTTAATCTCTTTTGCAATCCACCTGATTAAATCCTCTTCTATTGTTGCGCTTATTGGTTTTTTCATTTGTTACAAACTTTGTTTGGAATGCTTAAAAATCTTTGATTTTTGGCATGTTGTAAATCTATGATTTGCAACACTTTGAAAATCTCTTTGAAATTCTTTGAATTTCCAAGAGATACAGAAAATTTTTGATTTTCTCGTATCTTTGATTTTCATTTATATAAATATATTATAAAATATATTATCTATTTGTATATATTTTTCATATTATATTATAATATGTCTATATAAATCTTTCTAAAAAGAGAGTATACCACTCTGATATAGTCACACAATTTATTAAATAAAATTAAGGTTATAATCAGATAATGAACATACCGCCTTCAAGAAAAAACTTATTTCAGAGAAAACAGCCACAGCCAGCTACTTCAGGATTCGCAGAGTAGGTAGCTAATCTTAGTGACCGCCTCCGCCTTCTTGAAGAGCGCCATACAAACCTTGACAGGAAATTTGAGGTAATGGAAAGCAATGCGCTTGAAGATGAAAGAAGAATGAACAGGGAAATAAAAACCCTTAATTCTGAAGTGACAGAAATAAAAGGCATGCTTGATGAATTCAAGGATAAAATAACTCTTATCATAAATGAACTGAAAACTTTTGCAGGCAAGCAGGAAATGGATGTTCTCAGAAAATACATTGACCTCTGGGACCCTATGAATTTTGCAACAAAAAAAGAGCTTGAAAATGCATTAAAACAAAAAGAATAGAAACTTTTATATATCTTATTTAATGAGTGTCATGTGAGGTGAATAGATAATGGCTTTATTTGGTTTGGGAAAGAAAAAAGAAGAGCCTGTTTCTAAATCCAATATTCCTGTTGATGCTGTTCTTCAGATGAAGCAGCAGGGTTATTCAAACAACCAGATTGTTCAGGAGCTTCAGAGGCAGAATTACACAACAACACAGATTTTTGATGCACTATCTCAGGCAGATATGGCTGCAATGCCTCAGCCAGGGCAGCCTCAAATCCAGGAACAGCCAT
This sequence comes from Candidatus Woesearchaeota archaeon, assembly GCA_019322545.1. GTDB lineage: Archaea > Nanobdellota > Nanobdellia > Woesearchaeales > JAHWIL01 > JAHWIL01. The sequence continues at coordinate 3,876 of JAHWIL010000138.1, read as the reverse complement.
CATTGCAGCAACCACCACAACAACCACCACAACAATCTCAAGAATATCCTGCATTTCAAGAACCCCAACAACCACCACAATCACCTCTCCCTCAGCAACCATCACAACCTCAACCGATTCAGGAAATTCCTCCTCCTCAAGAACAATATCAATATCCTTATGAACAGCCGGAAACCTCAAGCGAAAAAATAGAAGAAGTTGCAGAGGCAATTATTGAGGAAAAATGGGAAGAGCTGTCAAAAGGAGTTCAGAAAATAATTGAATGGAAAAACCAGACAGAATCAAGACTAGGCAAGATGCAGGGCGAACTAAGAGCACTGAAAAAAAGCTTTGATGATTTGCATAAAGGAGTTCTTGGAAAGCTTTCAGAATATGACAAAGGCATAAGAGATGTCGGAACAGACATAAAGGCAATGGAAGGTGTCTTTAAAAAAGTCATTCCAACATTCACAGAAAATGTCAGCGAACTATCAAGAATATCAAAAACCCTGAAATCAAAGAAAAAATAATCATAACTTCTCTTTTGTTAAAAGAATAATAGCAGCAACAGCCACAATCAGGATAAATATTACTCCAAGAATCTGCGGGTTAAACAATGTCGCAAGCACATTCTCTTTAAATGTTCCTGCTTCTCCTATAGTGGTTACATCAACCCCTCCTTCTGTCACAGGAAGAAGCCGCTGCCCATAAACATGAGCAATTGATGCGATAAGTATAACCAGTCCAATTCCGATAATCAAGACCTGTACTCCCTTGTTTTTTATGAAAAAATCACTTATATTCTGGTCGCTTGCTCCAAGCAGTTTGTATAAAACAAGCAGAAGAACAAAGAATATAAACAAAAGGACAAACCACGGAGCCATGAAGTTAATTATTGAAACAATGTCCTGAAATAATATTACCATGAATCCTATTGCAATAGCAATTATTGAATTAACTGCCTTGTTCTCGCCAATAACTTTTGTTTTCTCAAGAAGCGCAAAAACAATGACAAAAACAAGAAGTGCAGGGAAGATTAATGAAAAATACCTAAGCACTCCTATTTGCAAAACAGATGTCACTTTATTTTCCACCTATGAAATCAGATATCCAGTTTTTAATTGTGCCAGTTACTTTCTCGCTTTTCGGCTGTGCAGTTATAAACCATATCAAGATTCCAAATACAAGCAGGAATATGAGCATGCTAACTGCCTCTGTTCCAAAAAACTCATACAACCAGTCAAGCCCGTAAAGCCATTCTGTTGTTCCCATAAAGATAAACAGTATCAGCAGGAAGCTTATGAATGCAACAATTCCAGGAACTTTTGCTCCTCCAAAGATTCCAATCAGTATAAGGAACATAAGCAGAGCAACAATAAGCAGTGAAACCTGCGGAAGAATAATATTAATAATATTTACAACATCAAAATTTGCAGGATATGAGCCGGTTACATGCGGAATTACAACACTCAGTCCAACAACAAGCGCAACAATAACATTATACTGCCTGCTTGACGGGTCTTTTCCAAGAATTTTTGTCTTCTGCAGTATTGCAAAAACAACAACAAATATCAGTAAAAAAGGAAGCAGGACATCAACTACTCCTATGGATTCAAGCACCTCAAAAAACCATCTGAAATTGAAAAACACTCCGTTTGACATTTAAACACCTCTTTGATATTTATGAACTTTCTCCGCCTGCTGGTTTCACAGGCTTTCTTTCTTTTGTTATATACATGATAAACAATACAACTAGGATAAGCAGTATCAATGAGCCAATCCACTGGGTTCCGATATGCGATGACAAATAATCCCATAATGGGCTAAGCCAGTCAAGTGCATCTAAAAATATAACGACTATCCCAATAAACATAATAACCATGAACAATGTTCTCCATCCTCCTTTTTCCAGAAATACCCCTCCTTCTTCTTTGAAAAATGAGCCTACAAGAACAAGGAAAAATACAGAAAGCAGAAGCAGTAAAACAATGTTTGCAAGCGCTGTATTAATCACAGCAACAAGCCGTGTTGATGCAACAACAAGAAAAGCAACAACAAATGCAACAATTGCATTAAGATTCTTTTTTGTATATTTGCTTCCTTCAATATCTTCTGTTCCAAGAACTTTTGTCTTTTCAAGTATTGCAAATACAATTGTGAATATGAGCAAGAAGGGCAGAACTACAGTAAAAACACCAATTTTTTCCAGGAACACTATCGCTCCTCTAAACAGCGGTTCTTCGCCTGCCATGGATTACTTTCAGTTAAGAGTAATATATAAAGGTTTCGTTAAGAAAAGATTTATAAACTATCTTTATTTTTAAAAACCTATGATAAATAAAAAAGATTTTGAAAACATGAGGAAAAAGTATCATGAATTTGACAGAAAATGGGAAACCCTGATTAAAGACAGCCGCGACCTTCTGAAATTGTCAAAACTCATCATATATGCTGTTCACAGAAATGATATTAAAACAGCAAAAACATCAATAGCACGAATTAAAAAAATTCATGCTGGGCTGAAGAAACTAGTAAGTTCAGACCCTGTTCTCGGAGCAACAGGAGCATATAAAATAGCAGTTGGGGAATATGCAGAAGCTCTTCTTTATTATCATTTTATAAAAGAAAACAAGATACCTACGCATGCACAGCTGAAGATAAGTTCTGAAAATTATCTTCTTGGATTGTGCGATTTGACAGGAGAGCTTGTAAGAAAAGCAGTATTCCTCGCAGGAAAAGGAAAATATGCAGAAGTAATCAAAATAAAAAATAATGTTGATGAAATCTACGGAGAAATATTGAAATTCAATCTGAGAAACAGCGATTTGAGAAAAAAATCAGATTCAATAAAATACAATCTTAAAAAACTTGAAGACCTTGTATTGCAGTTAAAACTAAAGAGGTAAAGATGCCTGAAAAAGTCCTTGTGATTGTGGCTCAAAATAATTATCAGCCAAAAGAATATCTTGACACTTGTTCTGAACTCAAGAATGCAGGAATCTTTGTTGATACTGCATCAATAACAACAGAAACTGCATCAGCATCAGACAGCTCAACATTAAAGCCGGATATTGCTGTCAAAGATGCAAACATTGACGATTATCTTGCAATTGTAGTCATAGGGGGCCCCGGAGCATTGTCACTTGCTGAATATCCTGAGGTTCTTGATTTGATAAAAACTGCATACAATGCAGGAAAGATTGTTGCAGCAATCTGCATTTCTCCGCTTATTCTTGCAAAGGCAGGAATATTATCCGGCAAAAAAGCAACTGTCTGGTGTGATTCTGAAAAATCACAGGCAAGAGGGCTTGAAAATGCAGGCGCAGTATTTGTGGATAAGCCTATTGTACAGGACAGCAATATGATAACAGCAGATGGCCCTTCTGCTGCATCTGATTTTGGGAAAAAAATAGCAGAGGCAGTTGGAAAATGAAATTTCTTGGTTTTATAAAATTAATTGTAATAATTGCGATATTAATTCTGATTATCATCCTGATAAACCAGGGACAAGTAGGAAATTTTATAAACTTCCTAAAGGAACATGCTCTTGAACTATTAAAATGAAAAAAATAAATTACATAAGCGAGATAACTCCTGCAATGCACAACAAAAAAGTGCTTTTAAGGGGATGGGTTGCAGATATTCGCGACCTTGCAAAAATAAAGTTTCTTCTTTTGAGAGATATCACAGGGAAGCTTCAGACAATTGCATTAAAAGGGACAATCAATGAAACTTTATTCAAAACAATTGGAAAGATTCATCCTGAAAGCGCTGTTGAAATAGAAGGCACTGTAAAAAAAAGCCAGCAGGCAAGGCAAGGATTTGAAGTCCAGATATTAAAGCTGAATCTTCTTGCAGATGCAAAAACTCCCCTCCCAATTGACACCTCACCAAAAT
>JAHWIL010000137.1 GCA_019322545.1 Candidatus Woesearchaeota archaeon | reverse complement strand
TATAGTCATTTTTAGTTAATTTGTTAACATGGGAAAAGGAGATGATAGATTAAGAGAGATTTCTAAAAGATTTAAACTCAAGACTTCTGTGCTTTACACCTATAATCTGAAAAAACAGGCAAAGTCAAAGGCAGTTCGTTTTGTTTATTGCCTGAAAGGAAGAGGTTCTGAGCCAGGCATTGTCAAAGAATGCAAAGGCAGGTGGCTTGCGCCTGGCTGCTTTATTATTCCAATCAAATCAGACAAAGAAATAAAAGAGGTTTTCGCATTTTGGAAGATTCCATATAAAAGAAAGATGATATTAACAAATTAATAGATTAACGAAAAAAGACAAAAAGATGAGAAAAGTTAATAAATTAACAAACAAGAATCAAGGGCAGATTACAATCTTCATAATTATAGGCATGCTAATCGTTGTGGTTGTATTTTTCCTGTTTTATACTGTAAAGATTTCGTCTGTAAGACAACTTGAGGCAGAGACAAGAAGGGTTTCATCATCTGCTGTTTCCTCTGCGCCAATCCAGTATCTTGGAAACGATTGTGTTAAGAAAAGCTTAAAACAAGGAATCATAATGTTGGGAAAACAAGGAGGGTGGTTTTTAGAGGGACATCCAGGATATCTTGGAGGGCCTGGAGATATAGGTGGTGTTTCATATGCTCTTTATCAGGAAACATATTCAGAAAGCTGGCCATGTGCTGAATCCTTCACAGCTCCGGATTACTGCAGATATGTTATTCCAGAGCAAGGTGTATTTTTCTCGCATTTGACTCTTCCATCAATGAGCCAGATTGAAAGCCAGCTTAAGAATTACATTAAAGAAACAATACCTGATTGCATTGATGTTGAAGAATTAATAGGGCTTGCTGCAAATTATGAGGCAAAAACAGGAGATATTGATATAAAAAAGATTGAGTTTGGGGTTGGCTCAATCTATGCACAGGTTGATTATCCAATTGAGATTGCAGTAAAAGGAGGAAATCCTATTATCTATGTTCATCATCTTGAAGCAACTGTTGAGCCAATCAGATTTAAACAGATTTATTCTGCTGTGAGAGATGCTATTGAAAAAGAAAAACAGGATTTGATATACAAGATTACAGAACAGATGTCTGAAGAATTAGTTAAGAATGGACTGCATAATACTAAATTTTCTTATGAAAGAAAGAAAAAAGGCCTTGTTTTTACAATAACAGACCCAGCTTCAAGAATTGATGGAGCTTCAGATTATTTATTTCAGTTTGCAATAAAAAACAGACCTCCTGTTCTAAGTTATATCAGCAGATATCCAGATGAGTTGGACACTTATGATTATCTTGTAGCTAAAGGAGAGGAAATTGATATTAATCCAGTTGCAATTGACCCAGATGATGAAGAACCAGGAGAAATTAGTATTACTCCTGTGAAAAGGAACAAAGACAATAAAATCACATTAGTTTGGGTCAAGGTACCTGATGCAAATAATCCTGATTTATCAGATTCACAAGAAGTGAGGATTTCATATGGTAAATGAAAAAAAGAACAAAGAAAAAGCAGAGATTAATTTCAAAGGTTTTATATATGAATAAACTTCAAATAACAACAGAAATGAGAAAAAGAGGATTGGTTTTATTAGTTTTGATAGCTGTTTTTCTAGTTACAATTGTTCTTATTAATGCAGCTCCGACCCCTGGGACATGCACAAAGTTGGAAGATGACAATTTTTGCATTTACGTCGAATCAAAAGAAAAATGCACTTTTCCAGAATATTTTGCAGAAGGACAACAGCCAGAACAAACAACAGAATGCCAGCAGGGATGCTGCCTGTGCACAGATGGCATTGATTATGTTACTGACACAACATACGCATACGGAGGTCCAATAACAACACAACAGCAGTGCAGCAAGTTCTGCTCTGATATAATCATGCAGATGAATTTTAATTTGAGCATCAAGGAGATTGAAAAATGTGTTGCACAATTGCAGGAATATGAAACAGCAGAGCTTTCTGGCTATGTTTATGACATGCTCGGCAACCCAATTAAAGATGCAGTTATAAAAATAGATGACAATGAAACAAAAACTTCTGAAAGTGGATATTACAAATTAACTGATTTAAGACCCATGCCAGGGCAGGCAATTATTGTAAAGCATGATTCATATGTTACAAACATCACGCAGTTTGATATAAAGCCAGGAGACAATTCTCTTGATTTCAGACTTGTTTCTGCTGAAAAAGGAAG
>JAHWIL010000136.1 GCA_019322545.1 Candidatus Woesearchaeota archaeon | reverse complement strand
TGAGATATTCTTCATCTAATGCCTGCATTATCGGGTAAATTAATCCTGAAAGTCTTGGGTTTTTCCCCATCTTTACAACTTCTGAAGCGGCTTTTGTACAGTCACGAACAGAAGCATGCGTAGATAGCTTTAATACATCAGACCAGTAGTCCTTTTTTAACTGAAACTCAGAACCTTTTACAATTTCAAAATTTTTAATGTTAGCTCCAATACTTTTAAACATAGCAGGGATTATAAGATTATAATATTCAAATCTCTTTTCAAGCAAATCCCATGGAGTGTTATCAAGGGCGCCATGTAAATCTGCAAGGAGTAGTTTTACTTTAAGCCCCGCTTTTAGAAAATCAGCCATTTTGAGAACCCATAAGAAATAACCAATATGGGGCTTTCCTGTTATTGAGGTTCCGAGATAAACTGTAGGCATCTTTTTTTCTTCCAGCAGTTTAATAAGTTCTTCTTCTGTAATAATCTCTTCTGTATTTCTTTTTACCAGTTCAAGCCTCTCCTTGATATTCATACAAATAAAAATATTCAGGATATTAATAAAGGTTTCTACCACTGGACAAGGAAGCCAGAGAGTCCAGACCACTGGACACCTGCGCATAAATTATTTAAATGATACTTAACCTAACAATAACATGATATCTGTTTCCTTATTATCTTCATACCTTTACTGCAAGAGAAAGCTCTTTCTTGAGCGCGTTCTTAACCTGAGCGAAGGCCCTAAAGAAGCCCCGATAAAAGGAAAAATCCACCACAAAACCCATGAAGAAACAAATAATGCAGAAGAGAAGATAGTAATCTCAATAAAAGAAACAGATTCATTTGAAGATATACAAAATCTGTATACTGGCACTTATGCCAAGATAATAAGAAATGTTCTGGAATATTACAAATATCCCTTGAAATCTGTAAAACTAAAAAAACTGGAAATCTTCAAAGAAATCTGGCCCAAGTTTCAAAACCAGGCAAAATTAAAGGCAAGAAACACATATAATTTCATTAGAAAACATAATCTCTATGGAGAACAACTTTGGAAAAAACTCACTCCAAAAATAAAATCTGAAATAAAGATTGTTTCAGAGAAGTTGAATTTGGTTGGAAAAATAGACCAGATAGAGCTCCACAAAAATCTCATAATCCCAGTTGAACTGAAAACAGGCAGCTCTCCAAAAAGCGGAATCTGGCAAGGCCATAAAATACAGGTTGCAGCATATGCCTTGTTATTAGAAGAATTATACAAGAAAAAAGTAAACCAGGGCTCTGTAATCTATCTTGACCATGACATCAAAAGAACAATAATAATAAATCCATTTATGAAAGACGAGATAATTGAGCTGAGAAAGCAGGTAGAGGCATTATTCAAATCAAAAACACCTCCAGAAATCACAGAAAATAAGAACAAATGCCTAAAATGCGGGCTAAAAGAGCTCTGTTATAACGAGGATTTCATCAAAACAAGATTAAATGAACTTAATCCTGAACTTTTATAGTTTTAGTTTAATTTTGCAACAGTTCAGTAAACTTTACTTTTGCTCGGTGCATAAGAATCAAAGTGCAAAAGTCAAGTAATCAAAACATTTAAATAGTAAACATCACTATTCTAACAATATCAAACTCAATAAGAGGGGATTAATTATGGCTGAAGACGATAAAAAATTTTCAAAACAACTGATAGGAAAAACTGTTGTTTCAAAGACAGGAAAAAAATTCGGGGATGTAGGAGATATGGTATTTGAAACACGTTCTGGAGAACTGATACATCTTGTGCTTGCTAATCCTACACCTTACACAGAAAAATTAGAGCTTGAAAAAAACAAAGAAGGCAAGATTCTAATTCCCTTCTCAGCAATTATTGCGATGGGAGATTTTATGGTTGTTTCTGAAGAAGATATCATATAATCCTCCAAAAACTTTTTAATTGTAACCTAAATATTGATTAGAGGTGGCTATATTGAATGCAATCTGGACAGAAAAATACCGACCAAAGGAATTTGAAGATATAAAAGGGCAGAAAGAGATAGTTAAAAGAGTAAAGGCATTTGTTGAAAAAAAGAACATGCCTCATGTATTGTTTTCAGGCCCTGCAGGCATAGGAAAAACATCTCTGGCTTTGGTTGTAGCAAGACAGCTATTTGGAGAACAGTGGAGGCAGAATTTCCTGGAGCTTAATGCATCAGATGAAAGGGGAATTGATATTATAAGAAACAAGGTAAAGAATTTTGCAAGAACAAGGGCAATAGGGGATGTTCCATTCAAGATAATATACCTTGATGAATGCGATGCATTGACCAGAGAAGCACAACAGGCCTTAAG
>JAHWIL010000135.1 GCA_019322545.1 Candidatus Woesearchaeota archaeon | reverse complement strand
GATGTGTTATCATATATTAGAAGGAAATACTGCTTTTGAAACTAGGAATTATGAACAAGCACTTAGAAACTTTATGCAGGCAGATAGATTGAGGATAACCTATGAGTTTCGGGCTGATGCAGGATTAGCAGGTAAAATTGATGAATGTTCTTTGTTCCTTGGAACTATACCTATAGTTAAACAGGCCCAGGCATGGCAGTATTTTAAAAAAGGAAAACAGAAGATGATAGAAGAGCATTATTCTGATGCTGCTGATTGTTTTGAAGAGGCATTATTGCGTAATACAAGGAAAGAGATAGACGAAAAAGAGATTGGTATATTTTATATAGATTGTGGAAGAAGAATATAAGAATATTTTTTATAATAACTTTTTTATTTTCTTTCCAAGTCGTGTTACTACTCTGAGAATTGCCAGCGCTTTTCTTTCATATTCTATGCTTGTATCAATAGCACGTTTTGCCCCATCAAGGTCAAGTTTTTCATCATCCTCTAATTTGTCCAGTGCTCTTTCAATTCCAGTCCCTACTGCTTCATAATGCTCAATTAACTCTGCTTGTTGGTCTTTCTTTATTGTTTCAAGTTCTGCTTTTAATTTTTCAGCATGAGGACCTTCAAGTTCTTCTAATCTATCTTCCATGGTTATCAATACTTTGTCCAACTTCTCTTCTATAAGTATCTCTTTCTCAGCTTTTCTTAGACATTTTATTGCATCAACTGCATTGCCTTTATTTACATAATCTTTTGCTTTTCTTAGTAAGCTAATCGCTTTTTTTTCAAGTACAAGTCCACGTTTTGAAGTTCTTGTTATTGATTTCAGTGTTTTTTTTGATTTTTCTCATATTGCGCCTCCAACTTCTCTCCCTTTTTCTGTAAAGAATAATATTATCAAAATAACTATTATAATAAGACTGATAAGAGTAATTACTGCAATTGTTCCTGATAATGCCTCTAACTCAGCTCCAACATCTATATTCTGTATTGTTTCTGAAAATGCCATAACAAGCCCGAGAAAAAGCCCCCATATAACAGCAAATACCAGATTTATCCAGCGATTATCAGCCTCACGTGTGACTTTCCAGGTAATCCACCCTAAACCAACTGCAGGACCTACTATCATAATTGTAGTTGCAATTCCCCCATACAGTTTCATAAGATAAATCAATGCATCTCCTGGGATTCCCACAGTTCCAATCAATGCAATAACCATTGCTACAACTCCTGCAATGTTTCTGGGAAGTCCAATCTTTAATGCGCCAAAGTACATTACTGCAAACAATGCAATAAGAATCATCACTTTTAACCATGTTGCAGGATTATCAGATACTCTTTGAAAGAACCCTCCAACAACACCTTCCATAGAACCAAAGACTTTTTCCCATGTGCTTTCTTTTGCTGCACTAACAGGACTAATAACAATGCATGTTGTAAATATCAGCAATAATAAAAGAATACTCAAACTCACCAGTTTTTTTCTGTTCATCTATTCGCCTCTTATTATAAATTAGTTAATTCCTATTTAAATATTTCTATTATCATAAGAAAACTTTAAATACTATGTTTATTTTAATTACCTTATCATAGAGGTGATAAGATGTTTAAGCTTATAAAATCAAAGGCAGCGCAGATGTTTTTGTGCGCAGGTCCTGCTGTAATCGGTTTTCTTATCGGGCTTGCAATTGGCTTTGTTCTTGCAATATTAATGGCAAAAGGAGTAATCCCTGGCGGAACATGGATATGCCCGAAAATCGGTAAATAATAATAATTTTTTTTATTTTATTAGAATTTTTTATTCTAAAAGTTATTTTTTATCACTTACTGATAGTGATAAAATAGAAAGATTTTTATATACCAAGAATAACATATATTTCAAAGAAAAAATGTCAAATATTGAAAAAAAATTAGATACAGGAACAGGAGCAAAATTAGCTGGAAAAATAAAAAAAGCTTATAATTGCAGTATTTTCAGTGATATGATTAGGGGGGTTACTGATGTTATTAGGGGATATATTGGAAAAAGCCAGGCTAATGAAAATGCACAAAAAGAGGAGAAACTAGAATATAATGCTAAAAAAATTCTATTTGAAACCGAATACTCAAAAGAGATAGAATCATTGACTGATATACTTAACCAGAATACAGACAGACCTTTAACTTCTTCTGAAATTACAGCTTTTTTGCAGAAAAAAGAAGAGTTTTATTTTAAAGTAGAAAACCAATGCAGGGATGTGCCTGTCCCAAATATAATAGAAGAATCATTTAAAAAAAGAGGATTGTATGATAAAAACTTAATTGAGATTATATGTAGCCGATATCTTGCAAAGATAAAAGCAGAAGGCTCTTTGAGAGAAAAGAAAATGGAAGAATTAAAGGGATCATTAGAAGAAATAAATGATTATTGTGCCACTTTAACCTTATATGAGTTAGATTATAGTCTATATACTCTAAGTTTAGGTAAATTTAAAAGTAGACTATCAGATGAAATTGACCATAGGTTTTTTTATAATCTCAAGTAATGCAAATAAGGTAACTT
>JAHWIL010000134.1 GCA_019322545.1 Candidatus Woesearchaeota archaeon | reverse complement strand
CAACTCATTCCACCATCCAATAAAAGAAGCGGAATTTCATTGTTTAAAAAACTATCCAAAAGATTTATATAGTAGTACATACTTAGTATGTAATTATGCGTAATCGTAATATTGGGAAAGAGCGTATTACAATCACAATTGACAAAGAGCTTCTTAACTGGCTTGACAAAAAAATATCTGAAAAAACCTTTGCAAACCGTTCTCATGGAATGGAATATCTGATTAAAAGAGCAATGGAGGAAAAGCATGAAAGATAAAAGAAAACCAATCATAGACATAAGAAATGCATGGAAGATTTATGATGTAGGAACTACAAAAGTTTATGCGCTTCGCGGAATGAATTTCTCAATAAAAAAAGGAGAGTTTGTTGCAATCATGGGCCCATCTGGCTCTGGAAAATCTACTGCTGTTAATATGGTTGGGTGTCTTGACATACCAACAAAAGGAGAGATATATCTTGAAGGAAAAAATATCGCCCATATGGGAGAATCTGAGCTTGCACAGATTCGCGGGCAGAAAATAGGATTTGTCTTTCAGCAGTTTAATCTCCTTCCGACATTGAATGCAATTGAAAATGTCATGCTTCCAATGATTTTTCAGGGAAAATCAAAAGAAGAAAGAATAAAAAGGGGAACTCATCTCCTGGAAGTGGTTGGGCTTGGAGACAGGATTTACCACAAGCCAACTGAATTAAGCGGAGGACAGCAGCAGAGAGTCGCAGTGGCAAGAGCGCTTGCAAATGACCCGGATATTATCCTTGCAGACGAGCCGACAGGAAATCTTGACACAAAAACAGGAGAGCTGGTAATCAAGATGCTGTGTGGACTTCACAAGAAAGAGAAAAAAACAATCATAATGGTCACACATGATTCATATGTTGCAAAACACGCGCAACGTGTAGCCCGTCTTAGAGACGGAAAAATAATACGAGGTGGATGAATATGAAAAAAGCAGGAAAAATAAAATTAACATTTCTGGTGTTAATTGCATTTGTGATACTCATGGGCCTTGTATTAAATGCCAATGCAAAACATGTTAGCGGCAGCTCTAAAGTAAATATAACCTTGAGAAATCAGGAGCCAGACCCTGTTGAACCTGGGACTTATGTTGACTTAAAATTCAGGGCAGAGAATCTTGGCTCTGAGGAAGCAAAGGATGTTTATGTCAAGATTGCCTATAAATTTCCTTTTTCAATAGAAGCAGGAGAGAGCGAAGAAATTTATCTTGGAAGCCTGTATGGAAGGCAGACAGGAGATAATGCTGTTAATTTTGAATTCAGATTGAAAATTGACAAGGATGCTGTTGAAGGAAATAATGAGATTGAGATTTTTTATAAGCGCGACAAACTCAGCTGGATTAAGATGGAGCCGTTTACTGTCAGAATAAGAACCTATGATGCAATACTTGCTGTTGATTCTGTAAATACTGTTCCAAAAAAAATTCCTCCTGGAAGCAATGCAAAGGTCAAGATTGGGCTAAAGAATCTTGCTGATTCCTTAATCAGAGACATAGTAATCAGGCTTGATTTGTCATCAGATGATTTGCCTTTTGTGCCTGTTGATTCAACAACAGAAAAGAAACTTTACCAGATTGGCTCCCTGCAGTCAGATGTCATGGAATTTACAATAATGGCCACTGCAAGTGCTGATTCTGGTGCATACAAGGTTCCAATTAATCTGACTTATGTTGATTTGGCAGGAACAGTTTACACAAAAAATGACTACATAGGAATTATAATCGGGACAAAACCTGATTTAGCAGTTGTCATTGAAGATTCAGAGATTTACAAGAAAAGAACATCAGGAAAGGTGACTCTTAAATTTATAAACAAAGGGCTGATTGACCTTAAACTAATGAACATAAAGCTTGATGAGTCTGATGGATTTGAGATTGTTTCATCTGACGAAGTTTATGTTGGCAATATTGATTCTGATGATTATGAAACAGCTGAATTTGACTTGTATGTGAAAGGGTGGAAGTCAGAAGTTATTCTGCCTATTATTATTGATTATATGGATGCAAACAACCAAAGATACAGGGATAAGGAAGATGTTATTTTAAAACTCTATAGTTCAGGCAAGGCAAAAAAATACGGGCTTGAAGAAAAAGGCTCTGTTGGCGTCCTGATTGTTATAATGATAGCAGGAGCAGGGGGATATTATTATTGGAGAAAAAGAAAAAAGAAAAAAATGGTAAAATAAATGTTAGAAGATTATTTTTTTCTTGCATTCAGGAACCTCAGAAAGAAAGGGGGACGAAGCTGGCTTACTATGATAGGCATATTCATAGGAATAGCTGCTGTTGTTTCTTTGATAAGCCTGAGCGAAGGAATGCGGGGAGCAATTCTAACACAATTCACTGACTTGGGAACAGACAAGCTAATAATACAGGCAGAAGGCGTTACTCTTGGCCCTCCTGGTTCTGGAGTCTCTGAAAAGCTTGATGAAGATGATTTAAATGCTATCAAACGCGTTGGCGGAATCAAGGGTGTCGCAGGCAGATTGACGAGGGTTGCAAAAACTGAGTATAAAGATGAAGTGACTTACAATTATGCTGCAAGCATTCCGCAGGATGAAAGCAGGAAAATTGTTATTGAAACAGATAACCTGGAAGATATTGAAAAAGGAAGATTTCTGAAAAAAGAAGAAACATACAAAGTTGTGCTTGGATATAATTTTGGATATGGAGATATTTTTAAAAAGAAAGTCAGAGTTGGAGATGGAATAGAGATAGAAGGAATTGAATTTGAAGTTGTTGGAATTCTTGAAAAACAAGGCTCATTTACAACCGATGGCTCTATGATGATAAACGAAAGACCAATGAAAGATGCCCTGGAAATTGGTGATGAGCTTGATTTAATTGCTGTGCAGGTTATAAGTGAAAAAGACACTGATAAAGTTGCAGGAGATATTGAAAAAACTCTGAGAAAAACAAGAGATGTCAAAGAAGGAAAAGAGGATTTTACAATAGAGACTCCTGAAGATACGATTTCATCACTAAACAGCATTCTTTCCATTGTACAGGTTGTTATTGTAGGCATTGCTGCAATATCTCTTTTAGTTGGAGGCATTGGAATAATGAATACAATGTATACTTCTGTGCTTGAGAGAACAAAAGAAATCGGAGTAATGAAAGCAACAGGAGCAAAGAACAATATGATATTTAGTTTGTTTTTGATTGAATCAGGAATGCTTGGAATGGCTGGAGGAGGGATAGGGATTATGCTTGGTTTTATTTTTGCAAAAATTGTTGAAGTTGCTGGAAGTGCTTTTCTTGGAGCAGACATACTTCGCGCGCATTTTCCATTATGGCTCATTATCGGCGCTCTTGGATTTTCATTTATAGTTGGAACTTTAGCTGGAACTCTTCCTGCAGTGCAGGCATCTAAGCTAAAACCAGTCGATGCTTTGAGGTTCAGGAAATGAACCGAAAAGTACGGAACAGAATGAAATGGAGTGACTTTATTTTGAGGTTCAGGAAATGAACCGAAAAGTACGGAACAGAATGAAATGGAGTGACTTTATTTTGAGGTTCAGAAAATGATTAGGGATTTTTTTAAACTGGCATTAAATAATTTGAGAAAGAGAAAAGTTAGAAGCTGGCTGACTATGATTGGGATATTCATAGGAATAGCTGCTGTTGTTGCGCTTATTGCTATAGGGCAGGGGCTTGAACATTCAATAACAGAGCAGTTTGAAGAGCTTGGAACAGATAAAATCTTTATACAGCCAAAGGGACAGTATGGAATTCCTGGTTTGGAATCAGCAGTAGATTTAACTGAAGATGACACTGAAACAGTAAGCAAGACAAAAGGTGTTGAAGATGCAACAGGGATGGTTTCAGGAATAGTAAAAGTAGAATTTGACGACGAGATAATCTACCAGTTTTTGATTGGTTTGGAAGAAGAAGGAAAATCATTATTTGAGGAATTTGGAAGCTGGGAGATAGACAAAGGAAGGGATGTAAAAGAAGGCGACAGCAACAAGGTTTCCCTGGGCTATAATTATGGTCTTAAAAAAAAGGTTTTTACAAGACAAGTCAAGGTCAGGGACAGAATAAAAATAAATGATGAAGAGTTCAAGGTTGTCGGAACTTACAAAAAAATAGGAAATCCTCAGGATGATGCACAGATATATACTGATGACCAGACTGCCCGGGAAGTGCTCGGGCTTGATAATGAAGTGCAATTTATAATTGTAAGAACAAATGCAGGAGAAGAGCCGTCAAAAGTTGCAGATGCAATAAAAAAAGAATTAAGAAAAGCACGCGACCTTGAAAAAGGAAAAGAGGATTTTACTGTGCAGACCTTTGAGGAATTGATTGAATCATTCCAGACAATACTTTTGGTTGTGCAGGTAGTTCTTATTGGCATTGCAGCTATTTCTCTTGTTGTTGGAGGAATAGGCATAATGAATACAATGTATACTTCTGTTCTTCAAAGAACACAGGAGATTGGTGTTATGAAAGCAATTGGAGCAAAGAACAGGAGTATTTTGTCATTATTTGTTATTGAATCCGGAATGCTCGGGCTGTTTGGCGGAATGATTGGAGTTGTGCTTGGAATGGGAATAGCCAAGATTGTCGAGATGATAGCTGAAGAATTTGGATACGGCATGTTAAAGGTATTTTTCCCATGGTATCTCATACTCGGAGCTCTTTTATTTTCATTCGGTGTTGGAACTATTTCCGGTGTTTTTCCTGCAATCAGGGCCTCAAGAATGAAGCCTGTGGATGCATTGCGATACGAATGAAAATGAGTATCGCAATGTCAAGGAACGAAAGGAGTGAGTGACAGACATTACGATACGAATGAGATGAGTGATAGGCCACAAGATACGAGTAAATCTCTATTATATACTGCTGAATAACAATATTTATAAATGAGATTTCATAAAAACCTGAAATCTCAGAAATATCAGTCTGAGATGCCATAGTTTCATGGAAATTTTGAGAATACCAGAGATTTGATACAAATGGATTTTAAACAAGAGTTTATCCAAAGAACTGGAAAGATTGGCAAACTTTGGGGAGTTGGAGAGCCTGTTGGAAAGATATGGGGTTTGCTTGTTTTAGAGAACAGGCCATTGACACAGAAAGAGATTACTGAACAAGCTAACTGTTCTCTGAGCTTGGT
>JAHWIL010000133.1 GCA_019322545.1 Candidatus Woesearchaeota archaeon | reverse complement strand
ATAAAGATTTCATCAACATCATCCAAAACCCTAACTTTTTCTAATATGTGCTCAACAATAGGTTTTCCTGCAACAACGAGCAAAGGTTTTGGTTTGTTTTCTGTCAAAGGATATAGCCGGGTTGCATAACCTGCAGCAAGGATTATTACTTTCATCTTCCAACACCCATATAATTAAAACCTGCTTTTTTCATTTCATCAGGATTATAGATATTTCTGCCATCAATGATTGTTGGTTCTTTCATTAAGGATTTTGTTTTCTCTTTGTCAAGTTCTCTGAATTCGTTCCATTCTGTAAGAATAATAAGAGCATTTGCATCAATAAGGCAGTCATAAGGATTTTCTGCATAAGTTATGTCAGGATAAATTGTTTTCATATTGCTCATGGCTTCAGGGTCAAATGCTTTGATTTGTGCTCCTTCTTCCAGAAGTTTTTTTACTATCAGAACAGAGGGCGCTTCTCTGATATCATCTGTCTTTGGCTTGAATGCAAGCCCCCAAATAGCAATTTTTTTGTCTTTTAAGTTTGGAAAAATATTTTTTATCTTTGGGATTAAGGAATGTTTTTGTAATTCATTGACTTCATCAACTGCCTCAAGAATCTTTGATGTGCAGGATTTTTTTTTCAGCATAGAGACCAAAGCCCTTATGTCTTTTGGAAAACAGCTCCCCCCATAACCAATGCCTGCCTGCAAAAATCGCGGCCCGATTCTTTTGTCAAGCCCCATTCCCCTGGCAACTTCTTTTATGTCTGCTCCAGTCTTCTCGCACAAGTGGCTCAATTCATTGATAAAACTTATGCGTGTTGCAAGCATGGCATTGCTTGCATATTTTATCAATTCTGCGCTTTCAGGAGTTGTTACAACAATAGGCCTTTCAGTTCTGGCAATTGTCTTGTATATCTTAAGCATTATTTCTTTTGCTTTTTCAGAATCTGTGCCAACAACAATTCTGTCAGGAACCATGAAATCTCTGATAGCCACTCCTTCTTTTAAAAATTCAGGATTAGAAACAACATCAAATTCGATTTTGTTTTTTAAATTCTCTTTAATTATTTTTTTTACTAACCCGGCAGTTCCAATAGGAACTGTGCTTTTATTTACAATGATTTTGTAATCATTCAGATACTCTCCAATGCTTGCTGCAACTGTTTTTATAGCAGACAAATCAGCTGCTCCGCTTTCGCTCTGAGGCGTGTTTACAGCAATAAATATAACAAGAGAGTCTTCAACTGCTTTCTTTGTTTTTGTTGTAAAAAAAATCCTTTTTTCTCTTAAATTCCTTTTAACAAGCTCTTTTAATCCTGGCTCATAGATGGGGATTATTCCTTTGTTAAGATTCTTTATTTTCTCAGAATTTATATCTACGCAAATAACCTCATTTCCAAGTTCTGCAAGGCAGGTTCCAAGAACAAGCCCAACATAACCAGTCCCAATTACAGCAATCTTCATTTACGTCTTTGATTAAATCCTGCTTTTTAAATATTTTGTCTTGAATCAAAAGAACCGAAACATTTAAAAAGAGCGATTTCTAAAAAGAAACTGGACGGCCATAGGGGATTGGTTCACCTGTTCTCATTCGAACACAGAAGTTAAGCAATCTTCCGTATTGGCGTGTACTGCATTGTGCGGGAAACCCAGTAAGCTGTCCATCTTATTTTCTTTAGTTTATTATTTTAATTCAAGAACTATAGTTTTTTCCTTTTCGTTGATTTCCTTAATCAGTTTGTGGGCTTTTAATTTATCCTTTATTTCTTTCCATGAATATTTTTTCCTTGCTTTTTTAATCTGTGCAATAATTTCTTTGACAAGGTTGTATTTCTCATAGAGTAATTCTGCTTTTTTCTTGTTCTCTTTTTCAGAATTCTCAAGCCCTTTTATCTTTTGTTTTTGCTCTGATATAATTCTCCCTATCTCCTCAACTTTTTTAAGATATTTTCTTTCTCCTGGAGACATCTCTTTTTCAGGCATGAATCTGGATAATATAACTCTCCCCACTTTTTTCTTTTTCAAATCTGAAAAAGTACCAAATAGTTTTTTAATTTCGCTTGCATTTAAAGTATCTGGTTTCTTGTTCTTGTCAACCCCAGCAATACTACATACATCTTCTGCATAGTTTCCTCCCAAGCCCAGCTCAATTGCGAGAGATTTAACAGCAGATTCTTTTTTTGTTTCTAAAAAAAGATTTTTTAAGTCATTTAGTTTTAATTCCAAAAAATTATATTCTTTCTTAGGCCAGTTGTATTCTTCTCTTGGCCTTAATGTTCTGCCAGCCCATTTTTGGTATTCAACTGCTGCAATTATTTTTTTGTTTTTTACTAAAAGGATGTTTCCCTTGCTAAACATCTCAAAGATTAAAGAATACATCTCTTTTTTCTCAAAAATAAATTCAATTATTCTTTCAAAACCAATCTGCTTTATTTTGCGCAGTCTTGAATTCCCAAGATGTTTTCTCAAAGTCTTGCAAAAATCTGAAAGTTTATCAGATTGTGGTTTTGTATCAGAAACCCATATCAAACCTGGAACCCTTACAATCAAGATACGCTTTCCAATGCCAGGAATATGAAACTGAAGAACAAGTTCTTTTTTAGAGGGGCTGTAAATTTGGTCTACTTTGCCCCCAATAAATTCCTGCAGTTCTTTCAGCAGATAATGCAAATCCAATGCAGTCAATTGTTTCATTTCCTGTGCCTTATTATTCTTTTCAGCGGATGTTTTTTAGAAACAATATGAGCAATCCAGATTCCTGCAAACAAGACAGCAGAATAAATCAAAAGCAGACAAATCTGGAATAGGAGTGATTTAAATCCTGCATTAAACAGCAAAACCTTTCTAAGCAAAGAATCGCCTATAACAAAAGGATTAAACTGCGCAATCTGTCCTATCTGCGCAGGCATGCTCTCCAGCGGAAGGATAGTATTTGACAAAAATAGGAAGATTGAGCCAATTGATATTGCAGCAAGGGTTGCTGTTTCTTCTGATTTAAAAACATATCCTATAGCCATTCCAATAAATGTAAAGAGAGTGGTAACAAGGAATAGAATAGCAATCATTGGAAGGATACTGGAAACTGCCTGTGATTTCAGAAAATAAATTGAAATTGCAATGATTATTACTATCTGGACTGCAACCAGAATCATGTTTGTAAGATAAGTTCCAAGAATAAAGGTTATGTTTCTTGTTGGAGTAATCAGATTTCTGAAATATGCCGGAGAATTCTTCTCCATCATAACAAGAGTTTTTGAAAGAAGTATGGACATAAACATAATAACGAGGATAATCAAAGCAGGAAACATATAACCAAGATGTGTTTTTTCAGGAACAACAGGCTTTATATTTGTTGTTATCGGGCTGACTATAGTAGTTGCTTCTTTTATCTTAATTCCCTCAATATTGTTATAAATCTTGTCAATTGACGCCTTAATAGCATCAATTTCATTGCCAGTAGAGATAACTGATGTTTCAAGGTTATTTAAAAATTCATTTAATTTTAATTCAACTTCTTCAATAAGTCCTGAAATCTTCTTCCAGTCATTTTCAGTTATGTTGTTTGGGTCTTCTATTCTGCTGATTATATTATACATCAAAGTGCTTACAGAAGCAAAATCGTTCATAAAATCTTCTGCAGTTGAGTTTGATATATTTAAGTCATCAATTTTTTCATTGATATCTTCAATCAAACCCCTGCTTAGTTTGGCTTTCTCAAGTATATATCCCTTCAATTCTGCAGAAGCTATCTTTAAATCAGATAATTTTGTTGTTACTACTTCCTGCTTTAATGAAGCAAATTGGCTTGTTAGTTCCTGATTTGCTGATTTAAGATTTGCAATCTTTGGTTTGCTGTTGTAAATCTCAACACGCGCAAGTTCAATCTTATCAAGGAGTGTTGATGTTAATTCAAGGCTTAGTTCAGAAGCCCTTTCTCCAAGCCTGGTGGAAATAGTATCAAGAACCATCCATACAAGATTTATTTTTGAGTAATCCACATGAAATACAACTTCATTGGCATTGTTTGATTCCAGGGAAAGTCCTGCTGGAAATAATATGCAGGTATGCAGCTTTCCTTCTTTTATCATTTCAATACAGATATCAATTGATTCTGTTTTCTGGACCCTAAATTCATTTTCCTGCAATTTTAAAATAAATGATTCTGTCAAATCAGAATATTCATCAGAATAAACCCCAATATTCAGGCTGTATCTGTTTATATTGCTAAAGGCAATGCCTGCAAGAAATATGAGAAGCAAAGGCCCTATAACAACAATAAGAGCAGAACTTCTGCTTCTTATCAGCAGTTTTAAATTTTTTGTGATTATTCTTCCAATTACCATCTATCTTCCTCTTTTTTATCTTGTTCTTGAAATAAATTCAAATATTTCCTTCAAAGAAGGTTTTTTTACTTCTATATTTATAACTTTTTCATTCATGTTCTCAAGAATGTGAAGAACATGATGCAGGGTGCTTTCTGAATGCTGGGTATAAACAACAAGCTTGCGGTCGCGAATAAGCATATTTTTTATTGGAAGGTTATCCTGATTATTCAAACTCCCTGCAATCAAGTCATATCTCCCAGGATGCGTTGTTATATATAACTCTTCATTTCTGGTGTATACCTGCCTTAATTGGTCAGGAGTTCCCACATGGACTATTTGTGAATTATGAAGCATGGCAATCCTGTCGCAAACATTTTCTAATTCATTAAGAAAATGTGAAGCAATAATAATCGTTGTTCACATCTTGTGGATTCCCTTAATCACATTCCAGATGTCTTTTCTTAAGATTGGGTCAAGGTTTGCTGTTGGCTCGTCTAACAGCAAAACTTTAGGATTATGAACCAATGCACAGGCAATACCCAGCCTCTTTTTCATTCCTTCAGACAGGTTTTGTGCAAGCTCATCTTTAAAAGGATAAAGCTCTGTTAAACGAAGCAGCCTCTCTGCATTGATTGTTCTTGTTTTCTTTGACATATTATACAGAGAGCCAAAATGTTTAAGATTTTCAAACAGGGTTAATTTGGGGTAAAATGAGTCTGTTTGCGTTGCAAAACCAAAAAGCCTGCAAACTTCTGCCTGATTGGTGTATATAGATTTATACTGCCTATCTTTAAAAGAATAGTAGAACACATCTCCGATATCAGGCTCATGATAGCCAATAAGGGAATTCAGAAAAGTTGTTTTTCCAGAGCCAGACATTCCGATTATTCCGAAAAGCTCTCCTGAGTTGATATCAAGATTAATTTTATTAAGAATCACTCTTTTTCCAAACTTTTTGCCCATGCTTTTCAAGCTAATCAAAACACCCATACTAAAAAGAATTTAATTAAAAAAAGTATATAAAGTTATCTATTATTAAAGAAGTTCAGCCACACATCTTTTATTTTTGCATAGGCACTTCCCTTTTTCCAGAAGTCTTTTAATTTCAATTTACTTTAATCACCAATCTTGAATTAGCACTATCCCAAGATAGATAGGCATTTTGGTCATTTCCAAAATATGTCTTCTTATCATTTGCTATGTATATATCACCAATCTCATCAGTTGAATTGCCTATTGTATCAACATTAAATATATCATTTCCGCCTAAATCAAGATTTCCAGACATTGAATTATCTTCATACACAACACAGGCACAACTGCCTACTACACTGCAGTCATCGTCCCTCAAATCAATGGTATTATTTAATTTTGTTTCATTTAGATACATAGTAGTTGAATCATTATGGAGATAAATGCCATCTCCTGCCTTACCACCTACTGGCAGAAGAAATCTTTGAATTGGTAAGCATCCAGAACTGCTATTAGCAAATTCATTGCTATTATCATCTATAAAACTACAATAAAGACAGTGATTTCCAATAGTAATGTTATCGAAAACAGTATAAGAGTGGCTTGTTGTATCTGTAGTAGCAAATTTATAATTAGAATTTTCTGCTATTGTAGTTGTGTAGTTATAGTTTTTATCTAAAATACAAGAGCCATTACTATTCTCATTTGTTGTTACAGTTAAACTAAGAAGATTACTTGTTATATTTATTGTTCCTCCTTGAATCCAGGCAGAAGTGCTTTCTCCCACTTTAACATTTCCTGATGTCACATTCCATGATGAATTTGTTGGAGGGGCTGCATCATCTGGGCTATCACTATAAGTTCCATACCAGCATTTGAAATCATCAAATAACACTGGACAACCAGGTGGAGCAGAGAAAGTTCCTATACTCAAATAAGACAGAGGGGTTCCACCCGCAGCACTACCCAAAGTTATGGTCCCATTTAATATATAAGTCATAGTTCCATTAGTATTATAAATAACTGCCAGTTCATTCCAATTATCTTTAGTTACTGGTATTCCAGAATCAATATAACTTGGGTTTCCATCATAAAACCAATTAGATCCTGAATTACTTTTTGTGCCAATATGATTATTAATATCCCCAACTGATAATCCTGTAACAACACCACCATAACAACCATCAAGATACATCATAACAGAACAGGTTAAATTTTCATTAGGCATAGTTAAGTTTCTTAATCTCCCCTCAGTATTTGCTGCAATATATGTTGAGCCAGTTCCTTCATAAACAATGGTATCATTAAAATAATAATCTCCTGTTTCATATAACCAGAAGCTTGTATTATAACCGGTTGTTGCAGCATCCATGTGGTCCCTTGTATAATAATCAGCAAAAACAGAACCAACTAAAACAAAGAAAATCAAACATATTAAAGTAGGAAGGAATATCTTATGTTTTAAACTCATCTTACCACCGCCTCTTGTATAGTTTATAATAATATATTAATAAATTAATATATTTAAGTTTTGGAATATGTAATCCCAACAGCTATAAAAACATTACTTACTACTTTACTATGAAGATTATCTTTAAATTTAAAATCTATCTCACTTCTCCTCCAGATTCTATCCATACCTCACAGCTATTCTGCACGAATAGGTATTGATTAGCACCAGTAAAATTCATAACAGCAAGTATGCTCACGGTGCCTGTTCCATTTAATGTTAAGTTGGCTGGTATTTGCTGGTCAGTTGTCCAGTTGCAATAATCACTACATTGGACTATCCAGTTACCTGATGCAGGAGGAGCGCATAAATCTATGCTTATGCTTCTCTTTTCAGAAATAGCTGTATTAACCCCATCACTGCAATTAATCCACCACAAATAATCATCATTTGAAAGAGAGGCATTTGCTGTTATGGTTGTTGATGTAGCATTTGCAGTTGAGCTGTTTCTTCCATAAGCAACTGGAGTGCCGCTATCTAACCACAAAGTACAATCCAAGGTTGCAGCTATTTCATCAGTTACATTAAAACTAAAATCTGGTGTATTATCTGTTGTGTTTAATGTATTGTTTGCAGGTGAAGTTAATGAGACAACAGGAGCAGTTGTATCAATTGTTATTGTATAATTTGTTGCATTAAATGCACAATTGCCAGAGATGTCACAGCATTCCATATTCCACAGATAAATGCCATCTGCTGAAAAAGCATTGTTGATTGTAAATGCTGTGTTGTTTGTAATTGGGGAGGTATTTGTCTGTTTCAATGACCACGAGGTTTCATCTGTATAAACAGAGCAGTTTGCAAACCCAACATTGTCTGTTGCTTTTGCAGTGAAATTAATGCTTCTTGATGCATTTAATGTATTGTTTGCAGGTGAAATCAGCGTTATAATCGGGTCTTCTGTATCCTCACAAACTCCATCCCAATCACTTCCATTTGCATATTTTGTTTCCCAAATAGCAATATTAGATTTATTATTATATGCAACAATTATTGGCTTGGAACCGGTTTCATATTTGCATACTGATTTCTCT
>JAHWIL010000010.1 GCA_019322545.1 Candidatus Woesearchaeota archaeon | reverse complement strand
GTGATAAATATCATTCCTCCAGGTTTTAAAACACGTTCTATCTCAGAAATGCAATATCTGATAGTCTTGATTTTTGCGTGATGAATAACCTGAATAGAGATTATAGCATCAAAAAATTTATTTTTAAATGGAAATTTTTTATAACAGGAAGACTGTTTTAATTTTGCTTTCAGGTTTGATTCTTTAAGCCATTTTCTGGTTAAGTTTAATCCTTCTTTTGAAATATCTGTTCCGTAAACATCAAATCCTGCTTCTGCAAGCATAACAGTATGTCTTCCAGTGCCGCAACCTAAATCAAGAACTCTTTTTACTCCTTCTTTCCGCAGTAATCTAATTATTTTACTCATATCTTCTTGTGGTTTAAAGAATACCCTTCCATGGCTTTTAAAAATAGATTCCCATGTTCCCATAATACATAAAAATTCTATCTTGATTTAATAATCTTTTCTAAAAAATAAAAAAAGAGCTTGGATATCTGGAGAAATAAGATTCTCAGATTGGGGGTGGTACAAATATCCAAGCCCAAAAGGAACATGATTCATTAATTCAAAACCTCCTTCAGGTTGACAGTTGCAACATTTGTGATTGTCTTTGCAATGTTCTTGTTTTTCCTCATTTTTATTACAAAATCATTAAATGAAATAATATTCTTGAATTTTAATTTCAAAAGCAAATCATATTCACCTGTAACTCCAAAAACTTCCTTGATGTGTCTGTCATGAAAAAAAGAAGAAGGTAAGTCCTCTTTTGTAGTCAGATACATGAAAACAATGAAATCTTCTTCAACAGCAGAATTATTCAGCTTTAAGGTAAATTTTTCAATTACTCTATTTTCAACCAGTTTCCCAATTCTCTGGTGAACAGTTGAAGGCCTTATTCCGGTCTTTTTTGCAATATCACGAATACTCAAACGTGAATTTTTTTTCAAAATTGAGATTATCTTATTATCTTTTGCATCTAATTTCATCTAACAACCTTTTTTAATTCAATTAAAAAGTCTTTGAAACCGAGTTTCTTATAGAGAGAATGTGCTCTCGGGTTATTTGCATAAACATGCAGTTTAATCCATTTTATTTTTCTTTTTTTAAACCAATCAAGAATTGCTTTTGTTAATTCTTTGCCCATCCCTTTTCTTCTATAACTTGGGATTACATAAAGATTAAACAGATAGCCTACTCTTTTAAATCTCCAGAAAGGATGTGCTTTTTCTATTTCTCCTCCAATAAACCCGACTGCTTTTCCTCTGTCTAATGCCATAAAAAAACCAACTTTTTTACTTTTTAGATTTTTCTTTAGTTGTCTTGGCATACCAACTTTTGGATATCTTTTATTAATGTCTTTATCAAATAGTTTATATTCTTCTAACATGAAATCCATTTTCATTTCTTTCAGTTGTTCATAATCTTTAAGAGTGGCTTTTCTAATCTCCATGGAAAAGAGAATGTCCCATTGATATATAAATCTTGCTATATTTGTCCAATATTTAGCTAAAATAATAGACATTGTCCAATATTTTCAAATAAAAATATATATAATAATTCTATTAATTATAAGCAGGGTGATTATTATGGATACAAATGAAGATTATAAAATAAAGGATATTTCTCTTGCAGAATTTGGAAGAAAAGAAATTGAAATTGCTGAAAAAGAAATGCCCGGGCTTATGGCATTAAGAGAAAAGTGTACAGATAAAAAGCTGTTAGCAGGAGCAAGAATCATGGGTTCTTTACACATGACAATCCAGACAGCTGTCCTGATAGAAACATTAAAGCTGCTGGGAGCAGAAGTAAGGTGGGCGTCATGCAATATATTTTCAACACAAGACCATGCTGCAGCTGCAATTGCAAAAACAGGAGTTCCTGTATTTGCATGGAAAGGAGAATCACTAAAAGAATACTGGCAATGCACTCAAAAAGCACTTGATTTTGGACAAGGCAAAGGCCCTCACCTCATTGTTGACGACGGAGGAGATGCTACGTTAATGGTTCATAAAGGATTTGAAATAGAAAAAAATCCAGAATTGCTGGAAAAAGATTACAGCAGTGAAGGAGAAGATTTTGCAGAGCTAATGAACTGCCTGAAAGAGATACACCAAAAAGACAAAGACAGATGGACAAGAATATCAAAAGAAATAAAAGGAGTTTCAGAAGAAACAACTACAGGAGTTCACAGATTATACCAAATGCTGGAGAAAAAAGAATTATTATTTCCTGCAATTAATGTAAATGATTCTGTCACAAAAAGCAAGTTTGATAATTTATACGGATGCAGGGAAAGTCTTGCAGATGGAATAAAAAGAGCAACAGATGTAATGATTGCAGGCAAGGTTGTTGTTGTCTGCGGATACGGCGATGTTGGAAAAGGATGCGTTCAGTCAATGCAGGGATTTGGAGCAAGAGTTATTGTAAATGAGATTGACCCTATCTGCGCATTGCAGGCTGCAATGGAAGGCATTGAAGTAAAACCAATTGAAGATGCTCTTGATGAAGGAAATATATATGTCACATCAACAGGAAACAAGGATATAATAACAGCAGAGCACATGAAAAAGATGAAAGACCAGGCAATTGTATGCAATATAGGGCATTTTGACAATGAAATACAAGTTGCAGAACTTGAAAAGATTCCTGGAATAAAAAAAGTAAATATAAAACCCCGGGTTGACAAGTATATTTTTCCAGATGGGCATGAAATCTTTATGCTTGCAGAAGGAAGGCTTGTTAATCTTGGATGCGCAACAGGGCATGCAAGCTTTGTGATGAGCAATTCCTTTACAAATCAAGTATTAGCACAAATAGACCTCTGGGAAAAATCTCATGAACTGGGAGTTTATGTTCTTCCAAAAATACTTGATGAGGAGGTTGCAAGGCTTCATCTGAAAAAACTTGGAATAAAATTAACAAAGATGACCCAGAACCAGTCAGATTATATTGGAATCCCGGTTAACGGACCATATAAATCAGAGCATTACAGGTATTAAATCTATCTGAGATGGTGGTTTTGAAACAATAGATTTTTATATTTAATTTTCAATCTAAACATCCATGACAAGAAAACCAATAGCAATTGGAATGTTCTACGAGGAATTATTTGAGCTTTTGGACAGGCAAATCTCAGAATGTTTCACCCATAAACTGGGTCCAGGAGCACTTCCGTCAAAAAGAACAGAAAACAAGTTAATCGGAATTATTGCCCCTCATGCAGGATATCAGATGTCTGGCCCGTGCCAGGCATGGGCATACAAGGAGATTGCAGAATCTGAATTTCCTGATATCTTTATTATTCTGGGAGCAAACCACCAGGCAAAAGGAAAAGCTGCAACTCTTCTGGATGATTTCGAAACTC
>JAHWIL010000132.1 GCA_019322545.1 Candidatus Woesearchaeota archaeon | reverse complement strand
GCGCCGGCAATAAGAGTCGCGCTCCGCAACTTAAAGGATTTTGCTGTTCCACTGACAGTATCTCAAGGGGATAAAAAAGAAATCTTTTGGAGATGGTATCTTCTCTCAAACCAGGAAGCAACAGTACAGATTCAGAACCTGCTTGAAACCCTGCCAAAAGAACCTAAACCTCTTCCAAAAGAACCAGAACCTTTGGCAAAGCAACCAGAACAAATTGCTCCAAAACCAGTTCAGGAAATAAAAAAAGAGATACAAGAGGAAATAACCCGGCCAAAAGAGCTGAAGAAAAATCTTTTTGAAGAAGAAAAGAAAAAGATAGAAGAAGAAAAAAGAAAACTAGAGCAGGAAAAAAGCAAGATTCTGGAGCAGGAAAAAAGATTAAAACAGCTGAATCTGGAAAGAGAAAACTTATTAAAGGAAAAAGAGAGAAGACTGGAAGAAGAAAGACAAACACTATTAAGGGAGCAGCAGAAAAAAAAGCAGGAAGAGCAAAGAATGCTCCTGCAAAAGAAAAAAGAACAAGAAGACCCATTTTTCACTCAAATCATGACTTATCTTGAATCAAAAAAAATAGAGGTTCTTGATTACAATATCATCAAAAAGAAAAAAGAGATTGACTTGAGAGTAAAGGTTCCTTCAGTCATAGGAAAACTTGATTACCTCTGCAAGGCAAAGAAAAAGCGAAAAATAAGCGACACATACATAAATGCCATCTTTGTAGAAGGGCAGATTAAAAAAATCCCGGTGCTCTTTTTAACAACAGGCACATTAAGCAAAAATGCAGTTGAAAAATTAACAAATGAATTCAAGGGAGTAATGGTGGATAAACTGGAATAAAATGGGAGTAGCATTTAAAAACCTGATAATAAAAAAAGAGGTTGAAATAAAAAACCTTGAAAATAAAATTCTTGTAATTGATTCTCCGATGTGGCTCTATCAGTTTCTCAGCTCAATCAGAGCCCCGGACGGTTCATTATTCACAGATTCAGACGGCAACATAACCTCTCATCTCATGGGCTTGTCAACAAGAATCCCTAATCTTATGCTGAAAGGCATTAAGCTTGTATTCTGTTTTGACGGACAGCCCCCTGAGCTGAAATTTCACGAAAGAAAAAGAAGAAAAGAGGCAAAGATTCTTGCAGAAAAGTCATATGCAGAGGCAGTTGAAAAGAAGGATTTGGCTGAAATGAAAAAATATGCTGCAAGAACAACAAGGCTCACAGGAGAGATGATAGAAGGAGCAAAAAAACTGATTAAAGCTTTCGGCCTCCCTGTTATCCATGCGCCTTCAGAAGCAGAGGCGCAGGCAGCGCATATTGTAAAACAGGGAAAAGCATATGCAGTTGCCTCAAATGATTATGACAGCCTTCTGTTTGGGGCTCCGAGGATAATAAGAAACCTTTCAATCCTTGGAAAAAGAAAAAAAACATCAAAGCTTTCATATGAAACAGTTAAGCCGGAGCTGCTTACTCTTTCAGAAACCCTGAACAACCTCGGAATAGACAATGACCAGCTGATTATATTGGGAATGCTTGTTGGAACTGATTATAATATTGGAGGAATACCAAGGATAGGCCCAAAAACAGCATTAAAACTAGTGAAAGAACACAAAAACAATTTTGAAGAGCTTTTCAAAAAGGTGAACTGGAGCGAATATTTTGATTATCCCTGGACAGATGTTTTTTATCAGATTAAAAAGATACCAGTTACAGACAATTATGAGATTTCATGGAAAAAACCAAACAAAAATAAACTATGGGATATTTTAGTAAGTAAACACAGCTTTTCAGAAGAGCGTGTAACTAACATGCTGGAAAAACTGGAAAAAAACAAGAAAAAGATGTCTCAAAAATCATTAGGGGGATGGGTATGACTTCCTGGATTATATTTGCACTTCTATCAGCAGTTTTTGGCGCAATCTCAATGATTTTTAAGAAAAAAACCCTGTTTGAAGAGCACGCAACAGAGTTTTCAACAATCCTGAAAATATTTGAATCCTGCATCCTTGCCGCGCTTCTTCCCTTTCTTGGATTTAAAATAGGAATGACTCATGGCACATTGATTTTTATTTATCTCCTCTCAGTTGCAGTGGCAGTAATCAATGTGATGTCTTCAAAATCCTTCCGTCACATGGCAATATCCAAAGTGGTTCCTCTCTACAATATCACTCCATTGTTTGTTTTGGTTCTGGCATTCTTTATTCTCAAAGAAGAACTTACTCATGTCCATCTAATAGGGGTTCTTGTTCTGCTTGCAGGAACTTATCTGCTTGAAGCAGACCATGATATAAAGAAACTTTCAGAGCCGTTTAAGAAAATAATTCATTCAAAATACATGATAATATTCTTAATCGCATTAATAATATCTGCATTTGAAACAGTTGGAGAAAAATTCATAATTTCACGAACCCATCCTGTAACTTTGCTATTTTTTATCTATATTTTTACTGCATTTAATCTTACTGTCCTTCATACAGTCATGTATGACGGATTTGAAGGCATTGTAAAAGGAATTAAAAAATCAGGAAAAGGAATATTTCTTGTTGCAATATTTGCAACATTAAGCAATCTTGCATGGTTTTATGCTCTATCAATGACCTTTGT
>JAHWIL010000131.1 GCA_019322545.1 Candidatus Woesearchaeota archaeon | reverse complement strand
TACTCGCAGGAAGAACTCGGCCTAAGACTCAGGGCTCTTGAAGCAAGAGGCCTGGATTTAAAAGACTTTATTATTCAAGAAATGCTTGAAGGAGAAGAGATAACTATTGATGCTATATTTGACAAGAATTCTGAGCTTATTGTTTGTGTTCCAAGATACAGGATTTCAACAAGAGGAGGCATCTCTACAAAAGGGCAAACTATTGTAGATTCTAAGATTGACAGTCTTGTTGAAAGAATAGGAAAATCAGTAGGTGCAACCTATGCCTCGTGCATTCAGGCAATACGTGATACAAAAGATGGGATATATAAAGTAACAGAAATTAATCCAAGATTTTCAGGAGGCTTAATGCTGTCAAATGAAGCCATATACCAGGAAAATGGCTTTGACCTTGCCAGGGTTATTTCAGATGTATTAAAAGATGAGGAAGTAGGGAAAGTAATGCATAAAACTGGACTAAATTTTACAAGGCATTTTGATGAAATATATTTTCTTGAGTCAGTTAAACACAATATATACAGAAAAAAACTGACTGTCGTTGCTCTTGGCGCCCACCCTGATGATATTGAATTTGGATGCGGAGCTACACTGGCGTCCCTGGCTAATGCTGGAAATGATGTGTACTATGCTATACTGTCTTATGGTGAAGGAGGCGGCAATCCCGAGGCAAGAATGAAAGAAGCCAAATCTGCTGCAGAGATAATAGGAGCTAAGGATATTGTTTTTTTAGGTTATAAAGATAGAGAAATGCCGTTAAGCGGGAGATTAATAGATGATACAGAAAAACTCATAGAAAAATGGAGACCTGATATTGTTTTTGCCAACAGCGAACATCACCATCACCAGGACCATCAAACAGCTGCAAAACTTGCAAAGATAGCTGGTCGTGATAAGATACCAACGCTTCTTTTTTATGAACTTCCGCCTTATAATCCTATGGGAGGGTTTCTTCCTGCCCTGTTTGTAGAGGTAAGTGAAGAAGATTTTGAAAAGAAATTAGAAGCACTTTCTTGTTTTGAATCCCAAATTGGAAAATCTTATTTTAATCCAGATGTGATACGCACATGCGCAAAATTCAGGCGAATACAGATGATTGAAGGTTTCAGCAACCTATGCGAATCTTTTGAAATAGGCAAATTTGCCATAACAGAAGAAATGGGAATAATAACGCCAAAGAAGCTAAGGAAGAAATTGAAATAAGGATATTCAATCTGATTATCAGCATAAAAAAGACGTATTTTTGATGAGAATGAAAAAAACACTTGTTTGTATTGTTGCTGCACTTGCATTAGGTCTGGCTTCATGCAGTTCAGTGCCTTCCAAGATATTTGACAGGCTGGGCTATGAGAATTATAAAACTCGCTGTGTGCAGGCTGAAACCCTGCCAAAAAAACAAAGGCATGCAAAGAGAAAAGAGGGGAAATTACCGCCCTCTAAGTTATCTATTGAGATGATGCAGATAAATTTTAATTCTGAAGATTCAAGGACAGGAAAAACAACTGCCAGATTTAATTTTGAAAAACCCCTTTCTGAAGAAGTTTGTCTGCTGTATATGCATGAATGCAGTTATGTAAATAAAAGATTTAAGAAAGCTGATAAAAAAAGAAATTTTGTGGCAGACAGGTTTATGCCAGGCATAAAACATAAAAAAGGAAGGTTTACAAATCTGGCATATTTGATTTTTTCAGACAAGATAGACCATCTGAGTCCTGAAGTAGATGACAAGGAGATTACCAACTCAGCAATCGGAACTTCTCTTGAAGGATATTTCAGGTTTGAAGACAAACTTACCTTGATATACGGAGGGCGTGCTGAAATAACAAAAGATAATGAACATGGAGAATCCTGTTACATGGGAGCAACAAAACATTTTAAAGGAGGATTTGTATTAGCAAGGTGGATTCACCAGCAGGATTCTTTCAGCAAGCTTAGGTATGATAAATTAGAGATAAGAGCAAGTTACGAATTTATGCCGGACAGTGCATTAAAGCCATATGCTGGGATTGGTGTTTCAGTTGGCAGTCAGCAGGGCTTTTCTGTAAAAGTTGGTGCAAGACCTGTAAAAGACCTTGAGTTTGGCATTAACGGATTTTATCTCAGAGATAATGAAACCAGAGGACATATTTCTGGGGTTGGGGTATTCTTTAAGTTAAAACGATAAGGAGCGAAAAAAATGGGTTTTGAGTTTACAATGGTGCCTATAGTGGATATTGGTTATTTAGCTGCCAAGCTGCTGCAGAAGAGGCATATTGAAAAAAATGATAAAGAGATATCAAAAAGATATCCGGAATCTGATGATTTTACAATAATCATGCCTGTTTATAATAAGGCAAAGAATGGCATGATAAAAACCCTGGCTAACTTCAGATATTATAAAGACAAAACTCTGGTTGTTGATGATGCTTCTACAGATAATAGTGCAGAGATGGCTGAACAAAGAGGGTACAGGGTAATTCGCTGTGCTGAAAATGGCATGAAGATAGGTGCAGTGCAGGAAGGATTAAAGCATGTCCAGACAAAATACACGATTGTTTCAGATGCTGACATTGTATTGAACAAGTCAGAAAAAACCCTGGAAGAGGTTATAGGAGAGATTGATGCCATGGGCTGGGATGCAGGAACATGCGAGATAGTATCCAACCCTAAGCAGGAAGGATGCAAGTTAATTCTTCTGCTCCAGTATATAGACCATAAACTGGGTATGTTTCTCGGGAAAAGAATTTTTGGAAGAGGGAAGAAACCACAAGTAATGGTATCAGGAGGATTTGCAATTTACAAGACAGATATGCTCAGAGAAGTAATTGATTACCAGTGTGCACAGCATAGGCTGGATTTTGGAGGTGAAGACCTTGAAAGAGATTTATACCTGATTTCAAAAGAAAAGAACATAGGGTGGGTTGACGGCTTCAGTGTTACTGCAGAAGCTCCGAAAACATGGAGGTCATTCAGGAAACAAAGAAGCAGATGGAAAAAAAGCGATATAGAGTATTTTTGGAAATTCAGGAATCTGAGAAAAGGCAAGGGAAAATTTCTTGATAAAATTGCCAATGAAATTGCATTTAATCATTATTTTAATGCCATAGGAAACCCCCTTAAAGCCATTGGCACTATCCCATTTATTGCTTGTGCTGTTTATTTTCCATGGATAGTTCCTGCCTTTTACCTGCCATTAGCTGGTTTAAGCTTTATTGCAATGAAAAGCTCGATGAAAAAAAAAGAATTTAAAAAATACTGGCCGCTGGCTGCGTTTTTCCCTGCATACAAATTATTTGAAATAGCCGGAACAATGGATGCATATTATTTTGCACTTGAAGATTCTCTTATTAAAAGACAGGAGAGAGAAAGAGAGGAATTGATGTACGAATCAGGCATTTTAAAAAATGACAAATGAAGATTTGATTTCACGTATAAGAAATGCATCTGCATTGCTGTATGACTTAGATGACACGCTGTATCCTGCCTTTGCATATGCTAAAGGCGCCTGCAGGTTTATTGCAAATAAGATAGAGAAGACAGGCAGATTATCAATAGAAGAGATTTATGAAAGACTCATTGGATGCTATATTGACACAAATGGCAGAGAATTTCTGACTAAATTTGTTGGGCAGTATTTTCCTGATATAAACAAGAAGGATTTGGTAGGGTTATTTAATTTATATGAGCCAGAACCAGGTGAATTAAATCTGTTCCCAGGAGTTTCAAGACATCTGCTAGAGGTTAAATCTGCTGGTAAAAAAACAGGGATAGTAACTGATGGTGATAAAGAAAGACAGCGAAGGAAAATTGAGGCAATTAATGTTAAAGATAGAAGGTTTAAGGATATTGGTATTGAAAACTTTAAAAATATTTTTGATGAAATAGTGTATGCTGGCAAGGACGGTAAGAGAACCAGCAAAAAACCATTTATAGAAGCATTAGAAAAACTGGAATGCGAACCAGGAAAAGTTGTTTATTTTGGCGATAATCCTGAAGTAGATGTTCTATATCCCAAAGAGATGGGGATAACTACTGTTATAGTTAGAAGTTCTTATTACATAAGTGACGAATATGAACCACATTTTAGAATAAATTCATTTGAAAATATTAAATTAGAAGAATAATTTAAAAAATTATAAAATTTAATAAAAAAATATTTTAAAGACAACTATAGGTATTTCTGCTTATGAAACCATGAAATAAACATCATCATAGTTTTCTGTTGTTTGCTCTCCAGATTTATCTTCTGCCCAGACCTGTGTACCATCATATCTTCCTTCTTGTAATGTGTCTGTAAAGTCATAATAGAAGATATCTGTCGGAACAGGATTATTTGAATCCACAACAAGGAAAGTTACATCGTCATGGTCATAATATCCGCTATTACTCTGGCATGGTGCAGTTCCTGTTCCTGCCCAGACTACAATGCATCTAACTGCATGCGTGCCAAGATTATTGTTTGCAGTAAAATCTACAGATACATCATGTATGCTTCCGCTTGGTGCATATCCGCTATAAAGCTTATGCCATGCAGCAGCATCATAATACCAGATATATTCTCCTGTGCTGGAATCATACGGGTCAAATGTGCATGTAACCTTGATAGGTGTTCCTGCTGTTACAGATGTTGCATCTATTTGCACTTCATCTACATGCTCATAAGAACCTCCGCAATTATTACAATCATCAAAAGTATTATCTTCTTCAGTATCGCAAGTTACGCCGCAATCAGAACCCCACAATCCGCTGCATGTCTGCGGAGTAGAATCAGATTGTCCTGGAGGGATATAATATCTGTTTAGATTTTCTTCAATTAAATCTTCATTTGGGTATCTTATGGTTGCCCTTGCAGAATCAATACCGTTTGAGTCTGTTATAGTTGCGCTGAATCTGACAGATTCTCCTTGGCTAACCTGTGTTTTATCTAAAACAGGATTTGTTATTACTGGCGGCTCAGGTGTTTCTGCTGTGAAATAAATATCATTGTAATTTTCTGTGGTCTCTTCTCCTTCTGAATCTTCTGCCCACACTTCTATAACATCATACCTTCCTTCCTGAGAAGTATCTGTGAAGTCATAGGAATAAACACCAGCTCCACTTCCCTGATTATATGTTATGGTTATATCATCATAGGTAAAGCCGTCTGATGTAAATCCATAATTATCATAATGGCAGAATGCAATGCTGAATTCTGGTGTTATTGCGCCGCAGTTTGCATCTATATTAGTTTCTGTTTTCTGTGTGTATGTTGATGGTCCAGG
>JAHWIL010000130.1 GCA_019322545.1 Candidatus Woesearchaeota archaeon | reverse complement strand
AGCAGAATCACAGGATACAGATGATACTGTCAGGGCATCTGCTGTTGCAGTTCTAAGCAAAATGCAGGGAGAAAATGCAAAAGCAGCATTCAGGAAGTTTCTTGCTGATTCAGACGAGACGCTCTGTATTTTTGCATTGAATGCTGTGCTTGCAGGCAGGCTGGATGAATATGCAGACTCTGTTGAAGATTTATTGAATAATTCAGAACCTCCAATCATACACATCAAGGCAAAGCAAGTGTTTTTTGAATTAATCAAAAAAAACTGAGACAGAACAGCTGAAATCAGGAATCCACTGATTTTAAGAGAAAGGAGAAATGTTATGACTCCACGTGATTTGCTTGCGAGGATGGTTCTTATTTTGGCGGTTTTTCTTGCCTTGCCGATTTACGGACAAGATGAGGAGAAGGGACATGCCTGGCCAGAGTCTTTTGCAGAAGCAAAGACAGAGTCCAAGAAGAGTGGCAAGAACATGTTTGCAGATTTTACAAGCAAACAAAACTGACCTGACTGTGAACGTCTCCGGTCGGAGACATACCCTGACAAGAGGGTTATAGAAGTTCTGAAAGATTATGTTCCTGTTGAGGTGATGAAAGAGAAGGAGAAGGAAGTTTTTGAGAAGTATAGAATCAAATACATGCCGACAATGCTGATTTTAACTCCAGGTGGAAAGGAGCTTGGAAGGTTTGTTGGATTCTATGCTCCGGATAGATTCATTGAAATATTAAATGAGTGTGTCTCAGCAGATGATAACCTGCAAGAGGCGAAAAAGATTCTTTCTGGAAATGCTGAAAGTGCACAAGGTCTTTACCTGAGGGTGCTGGGCAATCTTTACAAGGAAGGCAAACATAAAGATGCGTTTGCAGATTTGGACAGATTAGCAAAGATGAAGGTCACAGAGACTAATAAAAAGTATGTTCTTGATGCGCTCTGGAGGCTTGCAGGATTTTCAGTTAAACGGCTTGACAGCAAAATTAGAGCAGAGGAAAAGAAAAAACATCTCCAGAGACTTGTGGAACTTGATAAGAAAAATGAGAGCAGCCATGTCTTTGAGGCATTGTATCATCTTGGAATCAGTGAAATGAGAAATCCTGAAAAGATGAAGGAGTATTTTGACAAGCTGAGGAAACTTGATTCAGAAGACAAGTCTGGATTTGCTGATAACATGGCATTTGCAGAGGCAATAGCTCCTTATTATTCCAAGGAGTATAAGAAAGCAGCAGCCAATCTTGAGAATTTTGTAAAGAAATATGCTGACAGTGAAATAGCTCCAAAGGCATATGCTCAGCTGGCAGTGTGCTGGTATCGTGCAAAAGAAAAAGATAAGACAATAGATGTTCTTGAGACTCTCATTAAGAAATTTCCAGATACCAAGGAAGCTGCTGCTGCAAAGAAATGGCTGACCAGATTGAGGAAATAGGATTCTGAAGGAGGTGCAGATGAGAATGAAGATAACTTGCTTTATGATTTGGCTTCTTATTGTCTTTGTTTTTGCAAAACCTGCTTATGGACAGTGAGGACCTGGTGGCTGACCTACTGGAGGGTCAGGAGCCGCAGTTGGCGGACTTGAAGGAATTACAGAAGGTGCAGGAAAGCAGTCTGTTTTTTCACTTTCTGAAATATTCTCATATTCAGAAAAAAAGGATGATGTTTACCAGTCTT
Organism: Candidatus Woesearchaeota archaeon; assembly: GCA_019322545.1. Taxonomy (GTDB): domain Archaea; phylum Nanobdellota; class Nanobdellia; order Woesearchaeales; family JAHWIL01; genus JAHWIL01. The sequence continues at coordinate 6,627 of JAHWIL010000130.1, read as the reverse complement.
TTGTCACATTAGCAAACTGGCAGCCGAACAAAATCCTCAGTTTGCAGCTTTCAATTCCTTATGTCATGAATTCTGGTAAAGATAAGACTAATTTCATAACTTATGAATCAGATGGCATTGGAGACATGAGACTTATTGGCTGGGCTGATATTACTGAATGGTTCTCTCCATTACTTTCTCCTGAAGAAGAGGAAGAAGAGATTCCAGAAGAATTTCTTGAAGAGCTGTTTGAAGATGCAGATGTTCTGGCTAAAGAACTGAAAAAAACCAAAGACAGGCTATCCTAATTTCAGGTTTGGTCTTGGAATGAAATTTCCTACTGGTGATTATGAGATGAAGGATTCTACTGGAACGCTTTTGCCGGCAAGATTCCAGCCAGGAGGCGGAGTTGCATGCCCTCTTCTTGGAGCCAGATATTTGCAGAGTTTTGGCAGCCTCAGAATAATGGCTACTCTTTTATGGGAGATATCTGGAGGAGAGAACAGTGTTGGCTATAAGAGAGGTGATAGGCTTAACTTTGATGCAACAGCATATTATCCTCTTTATAGCAAGTTCTCGCTTGTTGGAGGGCTGGGATATTCACTCAACTGGATTGCAAGTGAAGACCGCCAGGATGGTGCAAGAGTAGATAATACAGATGGAACCTTTCATTCAATATGTGTTACAGGCATTGCTACACTTTACAAGCAAATGAGTGTTATATTAATGGTTAAGATGCCTTTTGGTTCAACTTCCAAACTGGAAAATAAACTTGATTTCCAGTATATCTTTGGTTTTTCATACAAGTTCTGAATCAGGAAAAGGCGATTTATTGAGATTTATTCAAATCTTTAATATTAAATCGTCTTTTTTTATAATAATTTTCTATATTGAAAATAATATTTATTTTAAGGATAAATATAGTCAATTTTGGGATAAACTAAATAAAAATAATTAAATATTACTTCTTTTACATGCTTATTATCATAATTTTATATACATTAATCAAAAAAACAAATCAAGCCAGAGTCTTAAGAACATGAGTCCTGTCATCAGAAAATGAGGCACGATGCTCTAACTTTTCTTGGGATTTTAAAGGAAGGTCTTTTCTGGAAACAGCTTAAAGCTAAAAAAAGTTTTCCTAAAAGATTTGAATCCAACTGGCGGGAAAATCCTTAAAAAAGGTTTTTTCAGAAAAAAGGAGAATTCTTTTAGATAGATTCCTATAATTTATCTGGATTTTATCCTAAAAACCCTGGAAAAATCAAGTTTAAGTAGGGAAAAAGTTTGAAAGACTCTTTTTAGGGAAGAATATGATTAGGTTTCTTAGCAAATTCTGGGGCAATATGAGAAGGTGAGAGAAAGGAGAGGATATGGAAGAGATAAAGGAAGTAACAGCAGAGGTCATGGAAAAGGAGATAGTGCCCACAATGAGGGCATTTGGAAAAATGACGGCTACAGTTGAGGCAGCAGTCTGTTGCGGCTGTGTCTGCAAAGACTACTGCATCAAGAACAAAGCTGCCTTCCTGAAGATGGAGGAGCTGATTAAGTTTGCCGACAGGTGATAATCAGTTCTCGCTGTAAGGATTAAGGAAAGAACAATTCTCTGCCTGTTGCCCCAGAATTTTTTTAGAAAGATTTTCTTGAAGGAGGAAGGAATGTATAGACTGACTATTTTTCATTATCTTGTCAAACACTCTCCAGAAAATATACTGTATAACACATTGACTGGAAACATGCTATGGGTCAATGATGCTTTCGTTGAGGCATATTCCAAGCTTCAGCCCGGAGCATGTGTAAGTGATGAAGTGCTGATTCAACTCTTTAAGGATAATGAATTAGTCAGCAGAATGAAAACAGAAGGCATTCTTGTTCCTGAGGAGCTTGATGAAATTTCCATTATTCGCAAACAACGAGAAGATATTCGGTCTCAGGACACTGCTACAAATGTAGAATTCATAGTTACATACGGGTGCAACCTTAACTGCGTATATTGCTATGCTATCAGAGAAAAAAAGGCAATGCCTCCAGACATTGCGCACAGTGCTTCTAACTTTGTGATGGACTTTGCACTGAAACGGAAATCCAAGGACATGAGGATTCAATTTATTGGAGGTGAGCCTCTTCTTAATATGCAAGCCATTGAAATCATAGTGGAGAGGATGCTCGTCTTTAAGAATATTAATGGAATAAACATGGAAACTTCTCTGACCACTAATGGCGTGCTAATGGACAAGTCTGTGATTGAGTTAATCCGAAGACTGGGCAAGATTCAGGTTCAGGTCACACTTGACGGTCCAGAGGAGATTCATAACAGCCGGAGAATTCTGCACAATGGAAATTCCTACAGGTTGTTAATGGACAACATGGCTGAGTGCAAGTCTCTTATTGATGAGCTGGTCATCAGAATTAATGTTGACCATGATAATATAGAACAGTGCCCTGCCCTGCTTCAGGAACTTGCTGACAATGGTTTGCAGGATGCTTCGCTGACAATTGTTCCGACTTTTTCCCATACAGACCAGTGCTCTCATTATGATATGCACTGTTTCACAAAAGAAGAGGTGCGTGATGAGGTCCTGCAAATCTCACGCAAGGCTTTAGAGTTCGGCTTTGCACCAAGCTGGAATCCTCTGCCTACTTATATATCATGCGGTGCACTCTTTTATTCGGGAGCTCTTGCAGTTGACCCTTATGGCAGCGTATACAAGTGTGCTGCCTGCTATGGAGATAAGATTCATATTGTTGGCGATATTCTTAATGGGCTGAACACCTCGCCTGGCAGTTTGTATGGGTCTTATGGAAAGCGTGATGACCGAATTCTGGATATTGACAAATGCAGGCAATGTCCTTCACTTCCTATCTGCTCAGGAGGGTGTGCCTTTCGTGCTGAACGAAATTCAGGGACGATTTTTTCGCCAGACTGCAACTTTGACAAGCTGGAATGTCTTGAGGACTTTGTGCGCCTTTATGCTGACTGGTATAGAAAGGAGGAATTCACAGTTTTCCCAAAAGTCAGATTAGTGGAATAAGTTAGGCATAATCTGGTTGAGTGTGATTCTTTCTGAAAAATCAAAAAAGTAATGAAGCAGCCGGGTCTGTTAGCTTAATACGATGGTGTATTAGCTATCCTTATCTGGCGGGGTAAGTACAAGACCTGGCTGCTTTTTTTTAGGAATTTTATGAGATAAGTCTGCCACTCTTTTTTCTTTTTTGAGAAGGAAAAGGTAATTTTATTAAAGAAAAGTTTTTTTTAATATTAATTTTCTATATGGAAAACAATACTGAATAAATTTTTAATTATTTTTTTGTATTTTATCAAGCATGCCTGTATCCAAATCCAAGCAAATCAACTTTTATCTGCACCCACATCTGGTTAAACTGCTTCCAGTAGTCAAATCTTTCTTTTTCTTTTATGTCAGAAACACCTTTTGGGTCATTCCCAAACATAAATGCATCAATAATCTCTTTTCTTATTAATCTTTCAAGCTTCTCTTCCCCAAGCTCATAGGAATGCTCATGCACTTCTTCCTGCTTGTATTCAAGACCCTTGACATATTGAGAATATGCATCCTTGCCGCTTCCAAGATACTCAAATAATTTGCCGTAATCAACACCTGTCTGCAGTTCTCTTTGGTATAAATCAGATGTAATTTCATCAGGTATTTTCAGAATTTTTGGTTTTATTTTTATTTTCGGCTTTTTCTTTTCAGGAGCTTTTTTCTCAGGTTTCTTTAATCTGCCTTTTACTTTTTTTGCAAGTTCAATCTGTTTCAGAATTTCCTGTATAGGAGTTTTGGCAGTTACAATAATATCATCGCTTTTTTTAATCTTCTTTGCACTGCTTCTTTCTTCCAATTTCCCCCTAATCTTTTTCAGAACCTTTTTCTTTTTCATAAAAATCAGTATGCCTTTGCTATGTGAACCCAAACCTTTGCTTTTTTCCCGCAGTAAATACATTTTCCAGAAGAAGATTTATTTTTAATGATTCCCCTTGTTGTAGCTCCGCCTGTCTTGTCTTTAATCAAATCCTCACATTTTGTGGTATTGCAGAACTGCACTCTTGCAATCTTTTTGTCTTTTATTGCCTTAACCAATTCATTCATGTTTTTTACTTCAACAATATTATCCAGAACAAGTTTTTTTGATTTCTTAAACAGATTATTCTGCATTGCTTCAAGAATCTGAGGAATCGCTTTCTTCAGCTGTGTCAATTTAATTGCTTTCTTTTCTCCAGTATCTCTTCTTACAGCAACAACCTGTTTTGCTTTCAAATCCCTCGGCCCGAATTCAATTCTTAACGGAATCCCTTTTAATTCCCATTCATTGAATTTCCATCCAGGAGTATATTCTTCCCTGTCATCCAGGACAGGATTAAACTCCCCAAGAATCTCATTTATTTTTTTTGATTCAGAAAGAATATTTTTCTTTTCCTTTCCTGTAAATATAGGAATTATGACAATCTTGTTTGGTGCAATTTTCGGAGGAAGAACAAGCCCCTTATCATCACCATGAGCTGCAACCATTATCCCAATCATTCGTGTTGATATTGCCCATGTATTCTGGTATGGGTATTTTGTTTTCTCGTCTTTGTCCACAAATTTAATAGAATATGCTTTTGCAAAATTCTGCCCGTCATAGTGGGCATCAGGCCCCTGGGCAGTTTTTCCATTAGGAAGATAGTATTCCAATGACTCTGTATAGACAGCGCCTGCAAATTTTTCTTTCTCTGTTTTTCTTCCTTCAAGCCCGTATAATGCAAGATGATTCTCGCAGACATCTTTCCAGATTGACATCACATCTTTAATTTCCTTTTCTGCCTCTTTTTCTGCTGCAAAAACAGTATGCCCTTCTGTCCACAAGAACTCGCGGGTTCTCATAAGCAGAACAGGATGCTTGAATTCCCACCTGATAACATTATTCCACTGGCATAATTTCAAAGGCAAATCACGCCAGCTTCTAATCCAGTTTGAATAGGAATCATACATAATCGCTTCTGATGTAGGTCTTATAGCCAGTCTCTCGCTTAATTTCGTGTTTCCTCCATGAGTCACCCATGCAACTTCAGGAGAAAAGCCTTTTACATGTGCTGCCTCTTTCTTAAGCAGATTCTCCGGAATAAGCAGCGGAAAGTATGCTGGTTTTATCCCGAGTTTATACAAGCGCTCTTCTGATATTTTCTTTATATTTTCCCATATTGCATATCCTAATTCCCTGATTACCATGCATCCTGAAACAGCGCTGTAATCTGCAAGCTTGGATTTCTGGACAACCTGCGTAAACCACCCTGAGAAATCTTTTTCCTTTTTGATTGTCATGCCCATATCCTTTTTGTTTCGAATCGAAGATTCGCAACAGTTGGAAATCTCCGATTTCAAACTTTCTTTCATAATAAAACCTTTCCTTAATATGTATATAAAACTTTTGAAAAAATGGGCCCACCCGGATTTTCGATAAATTTTCGAACCGGGGTTTGATGGTCCGAAGCCATCTGTCCTATTTGCCTGAGCAAAGCTCTCCAGACTAGACTATAGGCCCATATATAAACTATAAAACCGCACTATAAAAACCTTACCAAAAAATAAAAGAAAAGAGAAAGAAAAAAATTAATTTTTCTTAAAAGGGTCCTCTCCTTGCCCTACCCATAGCCAGATGTCATTTCTTTTGCTTTGGAACATGCTAACTAACCCAATAATTCCAGCTATAATTGCTATCATTAGCTTCATTTTTTACCACCTGCCTTACTTTTTAGTAAGGGATATTTCAATTGTAGACACTCTTACCTGTCTTCCTTCCTGATTCTTGAATTCCTCAGAGTTAATCATTATGTTCTTTACTCCGACACTGCCTTCAAGAAATCTTTTTGCTGACACTTCTGCAACATCTACTGCTCTGCTGATAAATTTTCCCCGTGCCTTTACAATCACTTCTCCTGCATTCTTTGTTGTAAACTGCATAACAACAGCAGTTACATAATTCATAAATGGTTTCCCCCCAACAAAGATTGAGTTGTCGCTAATTCTTTTTTTTGCTTCTTCTTCTGCCATGCTTATCTACCTCCTGGTTATTAGAGCTCCATGCTCTCTTTGTTTTCTTTCATCAATCTAGTTACATAGCCTGCAATAATATTTCTCAGCTTCTTGCTTGGAATATCTGCAAACTGTTCTACTATCTGCTTGTTTTCTTCAAATGTTTTCTTAAAGTCATCTCTATGTTCAGCTACTAAGTTATTAGTTATTCTCTTAATCATCATTGTTTTAATTCTTCCCATTAAATACCACCATTAGAGATATCTGATTCAGAGAAGGGCATTTATAAAGATTTCGGAATTTTGATTAAAAGTAATGCACGCTTAATCCATGTTGTAGATTCCATTTTTCAGCAGGCGCCTTATGTTAATGCAGTCAAAAGATATGCCCTGCCTTGCGATAGCATTTCCATAAAGCCCGAAATAGGACTCAAAATCCTCCCTCGGATTGTCGTCTATCATAAGGTCATCTGCATCAATTTCCTGCCTGAAAAAAGGGTCTCCCTGCATTGTAGTATCAATGCCATTATCTTCTTCATCTTTATCCTCGTAATCTGCTTCATAGTTATCTTCCTGTTCAGGTTCAAGCAGATAATGGCTTTTTTTAATAGGGAGCTCTT
>JAHWIL010000129.1 GCA_019322545.1 Candidatus Woesearchaeota archaeon | reverse complement strand
GAAAACTTTTGCAATTGGCAAATCATTTATCGGGCGGAATGCATCTCTTCTTGAGGTGTGCATCTTTCTTACTTTTGTTCCTCTAATCAATAAACAATAATCATCATTTGAAGTTCCGTGCAGACAGCTCATTACTTCTGCAATATCTGATGCTGCTGCCCTGACAGCGCAGATTAGATTCATAAAGGCATCTGAGCTTGGCCTGTCAATTGAACGCTGCGCAGCTGTGAAAACAACAGGCTTGCTCAAATTCTTCAGAAAAAACGAAACAGCAGCAGTGCAATAATGCAGGGTGTCTGTCCCCATTGTAACAACAACTCCCTCTGATTTTTTTAGCTCTTCAGCAGCAGCCTTTGCAATCTTTTTCCACTCTTCTGCATGCATATCCTCACTCATAACAGACATTATCTGCTTTGCTTTTATGTTTGCAATTTCAGAAAGCTCCGGGCACATAGCAGTAAAATCTTCTGCAGTATAATCAGCATAAACACCTCCTGTTTTGTAATCCACTCTTGAAGAAATAGTTCCTCCGCATGATAATATTGCAATTGCAGGAAGTTTCTTGTTAACAGGAGTCTTTTTCTTAGAGGTTTTCTTTGGCTTATATGCCTCAATAACTTTAATGCTCTTTATATTCTTTTTTTCAATACCTATATTATATCCATTATCAAGCTTAATGACAGTTATGCCTATGCCAAGAAGCTCTGGTCTTGGCATTAGAATACCCTCAAAATCCTCTTCTTTTGTAATGACTCTTACTCTGTCTCCTTCTTTTGCCATATTACCAAAAAATCTCTTTTGATATATAAATATATTCTACTAGCATGTTACTATCAATAAATAATAACATACAGAAAGATTTATAAATTAAAAAATATGCATCTCTTTTTGTAAATAAAATGGTATTCAAGTATCTCGGGAATATTGAAAGCTTGGTAAGTGAAGTAGCTGAAGCCAAAGAAGCAGTAGATTCCAAATACTTAGAAGTACTAGGAGAATCTCATTATTCAAGATTATCAGAATTATCTGACCGCCTGCTTGTTCCGGGAAGTTTTTTTGATTCAAGAGAACAATGGAAATCCAGGTTAAAATATTCTCTGCCTGAAAAAACACCTAATAAAGTTGGCATGATTGTAGATATGGAAAGAGCTTCTCTGCAATTAGAAGAAAATGGAAGTTTAAAAGACAGAAAAATCAGAACTTCCATGGTCTTTTATATCTCTGAAGAAGGATTTGAATATTCAGGTTCTGCAAGCTTCACAGACAGGCCTATTGCTTCATATATCCATGAATTCAATCATTTTGTAACCTATGCTCTCCAAAAAATTCCTCTTTATCTTACAAGAATGATTCTTTTGGAAAAAACAAAACTTCCACAGCAAACAAGGGATGCTCTTGGGGAATTAGCAGAACGATTAAAGAATCAGCCATATTCTGAAGAAATTCTAAACAAATTCATCTTAGGATTTTATGCTGTCTCTCTTAATAATTTTTTTGAGTATTCAAATAAAATATTAGATAAACAAATCCTGGAATCCATAGGCATTAATGTAAATCTTGGCTGGAGAGGGAAAAAAAGAGAATATGCTACTATTACACTGCCGACAAATAAGGCATTGATGCTTCCTGTTGCAGGAGACCCATTTATGGGCCTGGATGACAGGGAAGTTATTCAAAAAAATATAAACTGGCAGGATTATTTTGCTCCAACTATGAGCATGGCGTATCTTGACACTTTTCTGGAAAGTATAAGAAATATAAAAGTCAGCAAGGTTTCTATAAATGAATTGTTGTCAGATTCAAAACAAAGGAGAAAAAAAAGAAAAAATAAAAAAAGAAATCACTAAACTCTTATTTCAATTTAACAGCTGTTCCGTAAACAAGTATCTCAGAAGCGCTCTGCATTACCATTGATGTGACAAACCTGATTTCAATGATGGCATCTGCCCCAAGCTTCTTTGCTTCAGCAGTCATACGTTTAATTGCCTGCTCTCTTGCATCTGTAAGTAATTTAGTATAACTTCCTATTTCCCCGCCGACAATTGATTTCAGACCAGCTGCAATATCCCTTCCAAACCATCTTGCCCTTACAGTGTTTCCTCTTACTAATCCTAAAACTTCAGAAACCTTTTTTCCAGATATGCTGTCTGTTGTTGATAATTTCATTTTTTATTCACCCCATATAGCTTGGTTTTTCTTCTTTCATCTCTTTTGCACGTGCAGATTTGAATGAATCCTTCATTGCTTCATATACTTCTTCAATATCTTTTGTTACAGAAGGCCCTACTTCTTTCATAACAGCCTCAAAATCCTTCATTGTTATCTCTTTTGCTTCAATATCTTTTCTCAAAGCACGTATAGCCGCCTCCCTGCATATTGCTTCAATATCTGCCCCAACATAGCCGCCAGTTTTGTCAGCAAGCTTCTTGATATCAACATTCTTAAGAGGCATTTCTTTTGTATGAACCTCAAAAATCTTTTCTCTTGCCTTTTTATCAGGCACAGGCGTAAGTATAATTCTGTCAAATCTGCCTGGACGCAATAATGCGGTGTCAATCATGTCCGGCCTGTTTGTTGCAGCAAGAACAACAACATCATGCAAATCCACAAGCCCGTCTAATTCTGTTAATATCTGATTTACAACACTTTCAGTAACATGCGAATCAGCACTTCTTCCCCTTTTTGGGGCAAGTGAGTCAATCTCATCAAAAAATATAATTGTAGGTGATGTCTGCCGTGCTTTTTTAAATATTTCGCGGACAGCTTTTTCAGATTCGCCAACCCATTTGCTTAACAGCTCAGGCCCTTTAACAAGAATAAAGTTTGCCTTTGATTCATTTGCAACTGCTTTTGCCAATAATGTTTTTCCTGTTCCAGGAGCTCCGTAAATTAGTATCCCTCTTGGAGGCCTTACACCCATTCGTTTGAATACCTCAGGATGTTTTAATGGCCATTCAACTGCTTCAATTAATTCTTGTTTTACATTCTCAAGCCCGCCAATATCATCCCATTTGACATTCGGAACCTCAACAAGAACTTCCCTCATTGCAGACGGCCTGACAACTTTCAGGGAATCCATAAAATCATATTTCATAATCAGCAGTTTTTCAAGGGTTTCTTTTGAAATCTCTTCATCTTCTTTTAGTTTCAAATCAGGAAGCAGCCTCCTTAACACATTCATAGCAGCTTCCTTGCATAATGCAGCTAAATCAGCCCCGACAAAGCCGTATGTTATTTCTGCAAGCTCGTCAAGATTAATATCTTTTGCAAGAGGCATATTTCTTGTATGAATCTTAAGAATATTCAATCGTCCTTTTTTTGAAGGAACGCCAATCTCTATCTCTCTGTCAAATCTTCCCGGCCTTCTTAATGCAGGGTCTAGTATATTTGGGACATTTGTTGCTGCAATAACAACAACTTTTCCTCTTGACTTCAGCCCGTCTATCAATGCAAGCATCTGCGCAACAACTCTCCTTTCAACTTCTCCTTTAACTTCCTCTCTTTTTGGTGCAAGTGAATCTATTTCATCAATAAATATAATTGCAGGTGCATTTTTCTCAGCTTCCTCAAATATTTTTCTTAAATTCTCTTCTGACTGCCCGTAAAATTTGCTCATAATCTCAGGACCATTGATAACGCTGAAATGACAATTGCTTTCATTTGCAACTGCTTTGGCAAGCAGCGTCTTTCCTGTTCCGGGAGGGCCGTGCAAAAGAACTCCCTTGGGCGGTTCAATGCCCAACCTTCTGAATAATTCAGGATGTTTTAATGGAAGCTCTACCATTTCCCTGATTTTTTTTATCTCGCTATGCAAACCGCCAATATCTTCATAAGTAACATCAGGAACTATCTCTTCCTTAACCTCAACTGCCTCAGGGTTTAGTTCAATTTCAGTTGTATCAGAAATAACAACAGCACCTTTTGGATTTGAATTTACAACAATAAATCTTATGTCTCCATAACTTCCAAAACCAAAACCTCCGATGTCACTGCCCTGGAGTAGTTGCTTGAATATATCCTGAAAAAATGGAGAATCCATCATAGTAGTCTGTCTTCTTCTTGTTCCTCCTAATGAAACAATGTCTCCTTTTATAAGGGCTCTTCCAAGCAAACCGCGCTTAAATGTTCCGGGTGAGGCGCGCACATAAACTCCTTTTGTTGCAGGAGCAATTGTAATTTTTTTCGCTTCTTTTATAACTGCCTTCTTTATCTTGACAATCTCTCCGATAGTGGTTTTTGCATTTTTTCTGACAATACCATCCATTTTTATAATCGGAAGCCCGATATCTCCAGGATGGGCTCTGTCAACAATGCCGACAGTTTTTCTTTCACCTTCAATCTCAACAAAATCCCCAGGTCTTACACTTATTTCTTTCATCAGAGAATAATCTACCCTAACAATTCCTTTATTGACATCTTCCTGTACAGCTTCTGCAACCTTTAATCTAATTAGTTTTTCAGTCAAAATAGCCACCCCTAATTAGTTACAAATAAGAATAATCAATTTAAAAATTTTTCTATTTCTTCTCTTCTTTTATTCCTTCAGGAGATATCCTTGGCAAAGGTATTGGTGCAGGAAGCCCCATTTCTCTGCTTAGAATCAATGCCTGTATATTGCATCTTGTAAGGGCAGCATTCAGAATCTCTGCTGAAACATCAGGAGGAATTTTCTTGTTTTTCTTCCATTCACCCATCACTTCTGAAATCTTTTTCTCGTCGCCAATATACACTATATCCCCAGTCATCATTATGTCTGCCATCTTTGGCTCATACTTTACGCTGAAATCAAATGCAAATCTGATTCCTTTTTGTTTTGAAGCGCCCAAAGAAAGGTCCTGCTGGACTGCGTTAGTAATAGCAACATTATTTCCTATATTTATCTTGCCTGTTACTTTCTCTTTTCTTTCAACAGATATTTTTTTGAAATTAAATCCTATGATTGGCATGTTATCACCCAGCTTCTAAAACCAACAACTGATATTTAAATATTTACATATTTGAGCATAAGCTTTATATAATTTCACCTTAATTTCATTAATTATGAGTCTTTCACCAAGAAAGCAGATACCATAGGAATTCTTAGTAGGCCTGATTTTATGAAAATAAACGCATATCACGGACTTGGAAACCATCTGATAATTGATGCATATGAGTGCGATAAAGACAGATTAAATGACATTGAATTCATCAAAACAATCCTCAATGAACTTCCTGATATAATCAAGGTGAAAAAACTCAGCGAGCCAACAGTAATCTCCCATACAGCAGAAAACCCGGAAGAAAGCGGAATAACCGGCTATGTGATAATAGCAGAATCCCATATCAGCATACACACCTACCCTGAAAAAAGCTATTTCTCGTTTGATGTCTTTTCCTGCAGGGAGTTTGATACAGAAAAAATATTAATTTATCTGAAACAAAAACTTAATCCTGAAAAATTTGAAACTCATTTGTTCAAAAGAGGGCACACAGAAAAATTCAATGCAGATGAAAAATTGGAGAAAATAAAAGGAATAAAGTTTTCAGATAAGATTACAGCAAAAGAGCTAATCAGCCAGTATAAAAATATCGGCTTTGGAGCAACACATCTTGGAAAATCAATTGAAGTAATAAAAAACATGAAAAAAGACAATGCAACAATCTTTCTGAGCTTTACATCAAACATGGTTTCATCTGGTTTGAGAGAGGTTTTTGCAGAGCTTGCAAAAAGAAAATTAATTCATGTCATAATAACAAGCACAGGCTCAATAGAAGAAGACATTATGAAAACAAAAAAGCCTTTTCTTCTTGGAGATTTCAATGCAGATGATGCTGATTTGCACAAAAAAGGGATAAACAGGATAGGAAATATTTTTGTGCCAGATGACAGGTATGAACTATTGGAAGATTTCCTGATGCCTTTTTTTGATGAGATGCATGAAAGACAAAAACAAACAAACAAGTTAATCTCGCCAAGCGAATTAATCTTTGAACTTGGAAAAAAACTAAATGATGAAAAATCCATTTTATACTGGGCTTCAAAAAACAATATTCCAATTTTCTGCCCCGGAATAACAGACGGGGCATTAGGGCTGCAGTTATATT